>NZ_DATIND010000155.1 GCF_035474595.1 Longimicrobium sp. | reverse complement strand
GGCGGCGCATCCCGGACCGGGGATGCGCCGCCGCCGTATCTGCCGTCCGCCCGCTCTCCGACCGCGTTCAGCGGGAGCGGATGCATGGGCGCAAATACTTCAGGTGCCGCAGGTTACGACGAGACATCCAGGCAGGAAGAGGGTGAGTCCGATCACGAAAAGGCGCACGAGCTTGCGCTGCATGGGGAATCTCCAGAGGTGTGGTGGAGGCTTGGGGATGCCCCTGAAGGCGCAAGAAGCACGCCTGCCGCAACTCGCTTGCAGCGGCCGTGAACCCGGTCACCCGCCACCTGATACGAGTTGGGGGATTGATCCTGCAATCCGGCAGCGCACGTGCGACCTCGCCCATAGATCCTTCGGCCTGCAACCGTTCGTGCGAGGGGAACGACGGCGTGGCCGGCCTCAGGATGACGTCTCTATGTGCGTTTGGAATGCAAAGGTGATTGCCACGTCCGGTATGAGCTCCTCGGCCGCCTTCGCGCTCAGCCGCCCGTGTCCGCGGTCAGCCGGCGCCAGGCGCGGAGATACCGGTTCAGCCGGTCGGCGTCGCCCTCGCCGACGGTGCCGGTGCGGCGCACGTCCATGTTGTCTTCCAGATCGGCGATCTTCACGCGCCGGGCCACCGGGTGCGCCGCCGCGCGGTCCACGAACGCGTCGTAGTCCTCGCCCTCGCGCTTCGACAGCGCGTCCACGGCGGCCACGACCTCGTCGGCGAAGCCGCGGGCGCGCAGGTCGTCCAGCGTCCACGAGCTGTCCTCCACCACGTCGTGCAGCACGGCGGCCATGCGCTCGGCCTCGGTCTGCACGCGGAACATCACCCGCAGCGGGTGCAGGATATAGGGCGCGCCGCCGCGGTCGCGCTGCCCGCGGTGCGCCTCCACCGCGATGCGGATCGCTTCTTCGATGTCGGCCACGCGTTCGCCTCCGGGAGATGGGGATCGTCCGGCGACGAGATTACGCGGCCGGGGCCCAAAGCGAAAGCGGCGCCCGGGATCTCCCGGACGCCGCTCCATCTCCATCTCCATCTCCATCTCCATCTCCATCTCCCGTCTGCTCGTTCGGTCAGGCAGTGGCCTTGACGACCGACCTGGCCTCGGCGAGCAGGGCCAGCAGCTCGTCGTCGGCGATCGACTCCCAGTCCACGCGCGGCTCGGCCAGGCGGCGCTTTTCCGAATCGCTCTCGAAGCAGAGCCAGCCGTTGGCCAGCTCGGGCGAGGCGCCCTTCAGGACCCCGCTCTGCGGCCGCACGTGCCAGACGCGCCAGGACCGCCCTTCGTTGTCGTACAGCGTTCGCATGTCTCTTTCCCGCGGGTCCACAAGGTGCAACTCGGCGAAATGCAAGCACCGCGCCGTTGCAGACGGCCGGTAAGCCGAAGCGAATTCGGCAGATGGAGCCACATCCATCGACAAACTCTGGACGGAATCGGCCTGGCGCACGGGATGGATCCGGAAGAAGATGGGGATCTCACGGAGGATGCGGAGGAGGATCCGTGGGCCGGGAGATCGGTTGTGGATGAGCGAGGGAGCTCGCCGGGACGGATGGAGATGATGGAAGAGGCGCGGACGATCTACACCATCGGGCACAGCACCCGCACGATCGAGCAGTTCATCGCCCTGCTGCGGGAGCACGGGGTGGAGCTGCTGGCCGACGTGCGGCGCTTTCCCGGCTCGCGCCGGCACCCGCAGTTCGGGAGCGCGGCACTGGCTGCGTCGCTGCAGGAGGCGGGGATCGGCTACGTGCACGCCGAGGCGCTGGGCGGCCGGCGCAGCTCCGAGGCGGGCGCGGCGTCGCCGAACACGGCGTGGCGCAACGATGCGTTCCGTGCGTACGCCGACTACATGGCCACGCCGCCGTTCCGCGACGCGCTGGACCGGCTGGTCGCGCTCTCCCGCGAGCGGACGGCGGTGATCATGTGCGCCGAGGCCGTCCCCTGGCGCTGCCACCGGCGCCTGATCACCGACGCGCTGCTGGCCCGCGGCATCCCCGTGGCCGACATCATCGGGCCGGGCCAGGCGTCGCCGGCGCGGCTCTCCGAGCACGCCGTGGTGCGCGGTGACGGCACCGTCATCTACCCCGCCGCGCCGGGGGTGCAGGAGGACCTCTTCGCGTAAACGCTTGCGGAGCAAACGCGTGTACGGTTTGTTTCGTTGGCGGCGCCCTTCTTGCGCTTCGGAGCACCGTTCCGACCTGCGCTTGCGCGGCGGCGCCGCGGCCGGCACCTTCCCCGTACCGTCACCACACCCGGCACCATCTCCGCAACGGCCCGATGCCGAAAACGGTCCTGCTGGCCGACGACCACGAGGACAACCGCATCGCGCTGCAGCTCATGCTGGAGCGCGACGGCTACCGCACGCTCGGCGCCCGCAACGGCCGGGAGGCGGTGGAGCTGGCGCAGGAGCACCGCCCGGACCTGATCGTGATGGACCTGGCCATGCCGGTGATGGACGGCCGCGAGGCCAACCGCCAGCTGAAGTCCGACGACCGTACCCGCCACATTCCCGTGGTGATGCTGACGGCGATGGCGCTCTCCATCGACCGCGAGCGGCTGGGGAGCGAGGGGTTCGACGGCGTGCTGATCAAGCCCGTCCTCCCCCCGCACTTCCTCGCCGACGTCCGCAGCCGCATCGGGCCGGCTAACCCCGCTGCCTGACCAGCATCGGCCGCGCAGGTGCGGCCTTGACGTTCCAGGGAGATTTTTCTACATTCCGAGTTGCACAACGTAAACGGGGGTGGTTCATGCCCAAGCCGAGAAAAAGCATGCTGAACCCGCCGCGGGTCCCCCGGCGTGCGCCAGGCAGTTCCGGAACGCGAACGAGCTCCGAAACGGCCGACGCATCGCTCGACCTGGCGGAGTTCAAGAAAGAGGTGCTGGAAGGCGTGCGACGCATGGCGGGGTCGAACAGTCTCCGCGACATCTACGCCGACGACGGGGAGTCTACCGGTGGGGTTCATCCTGGACACGAACCTGTACATCGACGCTGACCGCGAGCCCTCGCGAGCCGAGGCGCTCGCGGCATTCTACGATTCACATCTCCCCTCCACGCACCTCCACGCCATCGTCGTTCAGGAAATGCTCGCCGGGGCAATCAGCCCCGAACGGGCTCGGCGTGCGCAGGAATCGCTCATCCGGCCCTTCGAGAAGCGCAACCGGCTGATCGTCCCGACGTACGAAACATGGAAGCGGGCGGGGGAGATCCTGCGGCAGCTGGCAGTCCGCGGATTCATCGCGCCCGGCAAGTTCGCCCGCTCGTTCATCCACGACGTGATGCTCGCCGCCTCGTGCCGGCAGTTCGGGCACACGCTCGTCACGGCCAACCTCCGCGACTTCGAGCTGATCCGGAAGGTGGAGCGGTTCGATTTCGTTCCGCCCTTCCCCAACTAGCCTCGGAATTCCCGACCCGAATCGCAGGCGAGACGATCATCCGTCCCGCCTGCGCTTTTTCATATCCACGGACTCCGATGCCGGTCCTCGCGGACGGTCTCCATCTCCCGTTATGGCCGTTTCGTGATGCGCGAAACCTTGCCGCGGCGGGTGCCGTAGGGGCCAACGCAAACCAGAATTCGGACCGGGCCCTCCCTCCATGCCCGGCCGTCCGGACCGGGACGCCTCCGCGCCCCGCACCCCTACCAGAGCCGGACCCATGAGCCTTCTACAGGACCTCCGCTACGGCGCGCGGAAGCTGGTCCACAACCCGGGGTTCTCGGCGCTTTCGGTCGTGACCCTGGCGCTGGGGATCGGGCTGACCACGACGATGTTCAGCATCGTCTACGGAGCGCTGCTGCGCGGGCTTCCCTTCGAGCACGGCGAGCGCGTGGTGGCCGTCCGCCGCGCCAACCCGCCGCGCGACCAGAAGCAGATGGACCTCACCCCGCACGACTTCGACGACTACCGCGCCCAGCAGCGCTCGTTCGAGGGGCTGGGCGCGTTCAGCAGCGGCACCATGACGGTGAGCGGCACCGAGAAGCCCGAGCGCTTCGACGGCGCGTACCTCACCGCCAACACCTTCCAGCTCATCCGCGCGCAGCCGCTGCTGGGCCGCACCTTCGGCCCCGGCGAGGACGCGGTGGGCGCGCCCGCGGTGGTGGTGCTGGGCTACGCCATCTGGCAGAACCGCTACGGCGGCGACCGCGGCATCATCGGCCGCACCATCCGGGTGAACGGCGAGCAGGCCGAGGTGATCGGGGTGATGCCGAAGGGCTTCGAGTTCCCCTCGAGCGAAAAGCTCTGGCTCACCCTGCGCAACCCGCTCCCGGCCAAACGCGGCGACGGTGACGACCTGTTCACGTTCGGCCGCCTCCGCCCGGGCGTGTCGATGCAGCAGGCCGACACGGAGGTGAAGGGGATCGCCCGGCGGCTGGCCGCACAGTACCCCGAGAGCAACAAGGACATCACCGCCTACGTGGAGCCGTACACCAGGTCGTTCATCGGCGACGAGCCGACGAAGCTGCTGGGCACCATGCTCTTCGCCGTGTTCCTCGTCCTCCTGATCGCCTGCGCCAACGTGGCCAACCTGCTGCTCTCGCAGGCGGCGATGCGGGCCAAGGAGGTGGGGATCCGCACGGCGATGGGGGCCAGCCGCGCACGCGTGATCATGCAGTTCCTCACCGAGCCCTTGGCGATGGCCATGATTGCGGCCGTGCTGGGGACGCTGATGGCGGTGGAGGGGGTGAAGCTGTTCAACGCGGCCATCGCCAGCACCGAGCCGCCGTTCTGGATCCGCATCCGCATCGACGGGCCGATCCTGCTGTTCGTGCTGGCCATCACCCTCTTCTCCACCTTCGTGGCGGGCGTCCTTCCGGCCATTCGCGCCTCGGGGGCCAACGTCAACGAGGTGCTGAAGGACGAGTCGCGCGGGTCGTCGTCCTTCCGCGGCGGGCGGCTGTCGCGCGCGCTGGTGGTGTTCGAGATCGCCCTCTCCGTCGGGCTCCTGGTCGCCGCCGGGCTCACCATCAAGAGCGTGACGCGGCTGCGCAACATGGACTACGGCTTTCCCACGCGGACGATCTTCACCGCGCGGGTGGGGCTGCCGGAGACGGTGTACCGCGACAGCGTGGCGCAGGTGCGCTTCTTCGACCAGCTGTACCAGCGGCTGGCCGACCTGCAGGGCGTGGAGTCGTACACGCTGACCGGGATGCTGCCGGTGCTGGGCGGACCCACCTCGACCTTCGCGGTGGAGGGCAAGGCGTACGCGCAGCCGCGCGACTACCCCGAGACGCATTTCGTCAACACCTACCCGGGGTACTTCCGCACCTTCCAGGTGCAGCTCGAGGGGCGCGACTTCGGCAGCGGCGACACGCGCACCAGCGACCCCGTGGCCATCGTGAACCGCAGCTTCGTGAAGAAGTACTTCGGCGGCGCCAGCCCCGTCGGCCGGCGCTTCCGCTTCGGCGACGCGAAGAGCACCGAGCCGTGGCGGACCATCGTGGGCGTGGTTCCGGACATGTGGGTCGACGGGACCGACAACAAGAAGCCCGAATCGGTCTACCTCCCCTTCGCGCAGGCCCCGCAGCGCTACGTGAGCGTGGTCATCCGCCCGCGCGGCACGCCGCCGGGGGCCATGACGGCGCCGGTGCGCAACCTGGTGGCGAGCCTGGACCCCGACCTTCCCATCTACTTCGTGAAGACGCTGCAGGAGCGGATCGACGACGAGACCTGGTTCTACCGGGTGTTCGGCGCGCTGTTCATGATCATGGGCGCGGTGGCGCTGGTCCTGGCGGCGGTCGGCCTCTACGGTGTGATGGCCTTCAACGTGAGCCGCCGCACCCGCGAGATGGGGGTGCGGATGGCGCTGGGCGCCAAGCCGCGCGACGTGGTGCGGCTGATCATGCGCCAGGGGATCATCCAGCTCGTGATCGGCCTCGTCCTCGGCTTGGGCCTGGCATACGCGCTGGGGTCGCTGCTGACGATCATCCTGTTCCAGGTGAGCCCGATCGACGCGGTGACCTACGGCGCCACGCTGGCCGTGCTGGCGCTGGCCGCGCTGGCCGCGTCGTACATCCCCGCGCGCCGGGCCACGCGGGTGGACCCGATGGTGGCGCTGCGCTACGAATGACCTTCCCGCGCCGGCCAGCGGCCGGCGCCCAAACCGACGACGCGGGAGAGCGACCGATGGAGACGAACGATTCGCTGATCCGGATGACGGACGTCACCCGGGTGTTCATGACGGAAGAGGTGGAGACGCACGCGCTGGCCGGGGTGAGCCTGGACATCCGCCGCGGCGAGTACGTGTCCATCGCCGGGCCGTCGGGGTGCGGGAAGACCACGCTCCTCTCCATCCTGGGGCTGCTGGACTCGCCCACCAGCGGCGAGCACGTGCTGAACGGCGAGCCGGTGGCGCGGCTGAAGCCGGCGCGCCGCGCGGAGATCCGCAACCGCGAGATCGGCTTCATCTTCCAGGCGTTCAACCTGATCGGCGACCTGACGGTGGCCGAGAACGTGGAGCTGCCGCTGACCTACCGCGGCCTCCCCGCGGGCGAGCGGAAGCGGCGCGTGGCCGAGGCGCTGGAGAAGGTGAAGATGGACCACCGGATGAAGCACTACCCGTCGCAGCTCTCCGGCGGCCAGCAGCAGCGCGTGGCCGTGGCCAGGGCGATCGCGGGCGACCCCAGCGTGCTGCTGGCCGACGAGCCGACGGGGAACCTGGACTCGGCCAACGGCGGGCAGGTGATGGACCTGCTGGCGGACCTGCACCGCCAGGGCTCGACGATCGTGATGGTGACGCACGACCCGCGCTACGCCGAGTACGCCGACCGCACCATCCACATGTTCGACGGCCAGGTGGTCGAGGCGCCCGCGGAGGCGATGCTGGCGGGGGTGTGAAGGAGTACGAAAGTACGAGAGTACGGAAGTACGGAACGGAAAAGAGTGCGGAAGTGCGGAAGGGCGTGAGTGCGTCGGATCTACACGGACCCAGCGCACTTCCGCACTCACGCACTTCCGCACTTCTGTTTACGGTGTCGCGGCGGTGATCGACGTGACGGGATGGATCTCCCAGAGCGTGGCGGCGAGCTGGCCGCGCTTGCCGCGCGGGGGCTCGCCGACGTGCGCGTCGTCGTAGAAGAGCGCGCCGGTGACGGTGACGTAGATGGGGGTGTCGAGCTCCGTTCCCTTCTTCTTCGGCCTGTCGCCGGCGAGCGCGTGGTCGCGCACCCACTGGCGCGCCGCCTCCACCAGCGGGCGCAGGCGTGCGTCGCCCACCTTCTGCGGATCGGGGATCTCGACGATCAGGCAGTGGTTGCCGTCCGCCCGGCTGGTGGTGAGCTGCAGGTGGTAGTCGTCGTCGGCGGGATGCGCGACCAGGTGCAGCCAGCCGCGCGTGGTCACGATCTGCCCCTCGCGCATCCCCGCCCGGCCGATGGGCTCGGGGATGCGCGCCGTCTGGTACCGGCCGTCGCTCTTCCCCACCCCGGGCGCGTCCGGCAGCGCGAGCAGATCGCCGAGCGGCACCCTCGCTCCGTGCGCGGGATCGGCTTCCGCAGCGAGCGTCGTCTTCACCTGCCAGCGATGATGCGTGTCGGACGCGTCGTCCTCGTCGAAATCCGCCGTGTCGTCCTGGGCCAGGGCCGTGGTGTCCGCGGCGGCCGTCTTCCGATCGCCCCCGCCCTGATCATCCCCCGCCCGCCGGGAGTCACCGCCCCGCGAACCGCATCCGCCGGCGAGCAGCGCGGTGAGGGCGAGGGCGAGGATGGGTCGTGTGCGCATCGGGAACCGTGGCGTGCAGGGTGGATTCATCTCCCGGACGCGTTGACGCACAGGCAGGGCCACGCAAAACGGCCGGGGCCGCACCCCGAAAGGTGCGGCCCCGGCTTTTTCGTACTTCCGTACTCTCGTACTTCCGTACTCTCGTACTTCCGTACTTCCGTCGTGCTTCGGCTTACAGCCCGCCCGCCAGCGACGAGTTGGTCACCGCGCGGTAGGTGTTCACGCGGCCCGCGCCGAAGGTGTTGTCGTTGCCCGCGGCGCCCAGGTCGTCCGCGGTGCCCAGGATGCGGCTGCGAAGCGCGGCGCCGCGCAGGCCGGTAACCGAGGCCACCACGCCGGCCGTGCCCGTGACCTGCGGCGCGGCCATCGACGTCCCCTGCAGCCAGGCGTAGCCGCCACCCTTGTACGCGCTGTAGATGCAGCCCTCGGGCGTGGTGTTGCTGTAGCAGTTGCCGCCGGGCGCGCTGATGTCCAGCCCCGGGCCCCAGTTGGAGTACGACGCCAGCACGTCCTTCCAGTCCAGCGCGGCCACGGAGATGGCGCTGGGGTCGCAGGCCGGGCACTCCACGGTGCCGATGGCCGAGTTGCCGGCCGAGGCGATGACCAGCACGTTCTTGCTGGTGGCGTAGGCGATCGCGTCCTTCTCCGCCTGCGACTCGCTGCTGCCGCCGATCGACAGGTTCATGGCGACGAGGTTCGGCTGGTCGGCCGCGGCGCGGATGGCGCTGGCGATGGCCGACACCGGGCAGCCGCGGCGGCCGCACACCTTCTGCACGAAGATCTTCACGTGCGGCGACGCGCCCGAGACGCCCGCCACGCCCACCGTGGTCCCCGCCATGGTGCCCGACGTGTGCGAGCCGTGGCCGTCGTCGTCCGCGGGGCTGTTGTCATTGTTGTACCAGTCCTGGCCCAGGATCAGGCGGCCGGTGAACTCCACGTGCGTCAGGTCCACGCCGGTGTCGATGCTGCCCACCACCACGTCGGCGCCGCCCGCGGCGTAGCCCTCGATGTTGTCCATGTCGGCGTCGGCCTTCGACGCGTAGCTGGCGCCCAGCGGCTGCCCCGAGCTCTTCCCGGAGCTGAACTTCATGTTCAGCCCGCCCGGGTTGAAGAACGCCCACAGGTTCGGGTTGATGGCGGTCGGCTGGCGCAGGTAGTTGGGCTCGGCCCACTCCACGCGCGGGTCGGCGCGGAGCTCGGCGGCGGCCGCGCGCTCGTTCCCCTCCGAGGTCCGCATCACCGAGAAGGCGTTCCGGAAGCCCGTCACGCTCAGCCGCAGGCCGTGCTCGCCGCCAACGCTAACGGCGCTCATCCCCGGCTTGAACTTCACCAGCACCTCGCCCGGCATCACCTCCTCGGGCGCGCGCGTGGCGGCCGCGGCCGTGGGCTGATCGAGCGTGGGGCCCAGCGTCCGGTCCGCGCCGTCCGAGCAGGCCGCGGCGAACACCAGCGCGGCCAGGGCCGCAGGGTGGAAACGGTTCATGCGTGGATCTCCTTCCAACTGGATGGGTCAGTGGAGCCAGCGGTGGGTGGCTGGCCGTGGGAGGCGCCGAAATGGGGATTTCGTGCAGGGAGAGATCGCCGCAAGCGAGAAGCCATCTCCAGAACCCTCTATCAATCTAGCAAGTGATTTATTCACAGGTACTTACGACGCGGTGGCGCATTCGCACCCGTGAACCGTGCTGGTGCGGCTGCACAATGCTGGTGCACATCCGTCTCCTGCACGGGGATGATGCAGGATACCTGGTCCGGTGGCCCGAACTCCGATCGTCGTTCACCGCGGACCGCCGCGCGCGGATGCTGCAGCGATATCGGCTCCCTCGGCGTGCCGGACTGCGCGAGCTACTTCCGAGCGCGTGGCGCAAACATCGAGGAGAAGCGTAACATTCGGTATCACAACAAGATAACTTCGATCACGTCCTGGAATGCGGTATAGCCTTTGCACTACCTCCCCGGCGAAGGCGACGGAGACTCTAATCCGATGGAGGTGGGGCGATGGCGGACCACGACCTGATGAATGACGGCCTCGGCAACCAGCTCGAGGGGCAGGGCAAGGACCTGAAGGGCCGCGTGAAGGACGCGGTCGGCGGCCTGACGGGCGACGAGAGCCTGCAGGGCGAGGGCAAGCTCGACCGCCTGAAGGGGAAGATCCAGGACACCTTCGGCAAGGGCGAGGAAGACGTCGGCCGCAAGCTCTGATTCCGGAGCCCGGACGGCAGTCATCGGGGCGGGAGGCCACGCGGCCTCCCGCCCCGATTCCGTTCTCACCCGCCCGCCGCGGCTTCGCGCGCCAGCCGGGCGGCCACGCGCGCGAGGTGCGCCCGCCGGTCCTCCGGCACCGGCAGCGCGGCGATCCGCACGTCGAGCACCGCCGCCGCGATCATCGCGTGCCGGAACAGCGCGGCGACGTAGTCCAGGTCCTTCTCCCGCCCCGCCACCAGCTTGCTCGCGGCCACGTCGTGGACCTCCAGGCACCACCCGGTGCACCCGCGCGTGTTCTCGTTCCGCACCGGCACCAGCCGTTCCCGCCACCCCTCCGGCAGCACCGCCGTCTCCGGCCCGATCCCGTGCACGTAGAAGCCGTGCGTGCTGCTGAACTGCGAGAACTCACCAAGCACGCCGTCGATAAGATCGGTGGCGACCGGGTCATGGTCGGCGAAGATGTCGACCTCACGCGAGTAGGTGATCTCGTCGGGTGCGCGAGGGAACTGCGCAAGCACGGCTTGGCTGTCGACGATCACCACCTCCTCGCGATCGGAGATGTCGCACGCGGCGCGGATCGCGTGCTCCAGCTCAAAGCGCCGCATATTCCCTGAAGACGGCCATGCGTTCGTCCTCCGTCAGCGCGCCGGCGAACGGGGAGGACTGGCGGAGACGATTCGCGTTCTCGGAATCTTCCTGCAGCAGCGCCACGATCTCCGAGATCGACTTCGACGTCAGGATCTCGCGCCATTCGGCCCATGCCCGATCCGGCCCGCTCTGCCGTTCCCACCGATCGAGGTTGGCGAGCGCCATCGAGACCAGCGCCGGATTGTCGCGCAGCTTCTCGCCCACGCGCACGTGCAGCGCTCGGCTGCGCTCATCCAGCCATTCGTGCGAACGTGCGGTCGCCCGCAAGCCCCTTATCGTCATCCTGCCTCCGAGATTGCAAAATCCAGACGACGTCAATGGTCCGGGCGCGTGATGGACAAGGCTGAAATCCCACCAAAGCGACAGCGGCGCCCGGTTGGGCGCCGCCGTGATCCCCATCGTCGAGGAAGGACTGCCGATGTTCGTGCCGGACCAGGTGTCTCGCCGGTCAGGCCTCGCGGATGGCGCCGGCGAGGATCCCGACCGCGCGGTAGCACTTGTGGCAGTAGAGCGCGGCGGCGTACTCGCCCTCGGGCTCGGTGACCGACGCGAAGCCGTTCGGGTCGATCTGCGGCTCGATGAAGGCCAGCACCTCGATGTTGCCGGGGCCGCACAGCGGGCACGGCACGTCCGAGGGATCCTTGCGATAGGCCATCAGCAGCTCGAGGGCCTCGGCGTCGGTGAACGGCCCCTTGGGCTGCGGGAGCGTCTCGGCGAGAACGTTGGCGACACGGTTCGTCATCGGTCCTTCCTCCTCCTTCGGCGGTTTCACCGTTCGACCCCGGGGACGGGCCCCGTGTGTCGTTGACCAGGATCAGGAGCAACCCGCGTGCCACCAGCTATTCTTCTAAGTTCTTGATCCCCAAGTGTTTGCGAACAGCCTCCGGGGGTATCCCGCCCCCGGCCCGCGTCCCCGCCCCCCGGACGCCCGTCGGTCGCTTGTCGATGGATTGTCGTTCGGAATGCGTAAACTGTGCCACATCTATGCGTCGCAGTTTGTCGCTTCGCAAGGTTCATCTGCTCTCCTCGCCTTGCCCGGCAGATCGCTCGTCCATGCGAAACGGGCCGGCAGAGGCCGGCCCGCTCGGGAAAATCGTCGTCCACCGTCGCCAGCGCCCCGGCTATCTGGCCGGGCTTTGCAGCGTGCGCTCGAACAGCTCCAGGATGCGGCGGTACTCGTCGGTCCACGACTCGGGGCGCACGAAGCCGTGGTCCTCGACCGGGTACACGGCCAGCTCCCAGTGGGTCTTCCCCAGCTCGATCAGCCGCTGGTTCAGCTCCACGATGTCCTGGAAGTTCACGTTGGTGTCCACCATCCCGTGCAGCATCAGCAGGTCGCCCTTCAATCCCTCGGCGAAGTAGATGGGCGAGGACTGGCGGTAGGCCACCGAATCGTCCTGCGGCAGGTTCAGGATGCGGCTGGTGTAGCCGTGGTTGTAGTTGGCCCAGTTGGTCACCGAGCGCAGCGCCGCGCCCGAGCGGATCACGTCCGGCTGGGTGAAGAGCGCCATCAGCGTCATGAACCCGCCGTACGAGCCGCCGTACATCCCGATCCGCTTCGCATCGACCCCCTCGTTGGCCACCAGCCAGCGCGCGGCATCGACCTCGTCGTCCAGGTCCTTGCCGCCCATGTGGCGGTAGATGCCGGTGCGCCACGCCGCGCCGTACCCCGCCGAGCCGCGGTAGTCCACGTCCATCACGGTGTAACCGCGCGACGCCAGCAGGTGGTTGAACAGGTACTCGCGGTAGTACGTCGACCAGCCGCGATGCGCGTCCTGCAGATAGCCGGCGCCGTGCACGAAGAGGATGGCGGCGCCGTTCGGCTGCGCGCCCAGCTCGCGCGGGCGGTAGATGCGCGCGTACGCCGTCTGCCCGTCGCGCGTGGGGACCTCGACCACCTGCGGCCGGATCCACGGCCCGGTGCGGAACTCGGCGGTCGTCGAGCGCGTCACCTGGCGCGGCTGGGCGCCGGCGCGGTTGGGCATCAGGTACAGCTCCGGCGGCGCGTCGGCCGTCGACCGCAGCAGCGCGATCCAGCGCCCGTCGGGCGATACCTGCGCGTCCGTCCACCCGTCCAGCGGGGTCAGCCGGGTGCGCGCCCCGCCGTCCGCGGATACGGCGTAGAGGTTCTGCTCACCCGGGTGCGTCTCGCTGGTCGCCACGAAGAAGGTGCGACCGTCGCGCGAGAGCTGCACGTCCCTCACCTCCCACCGCCCCGCCGTCACCGCCCGCGCGTCTCCCCCCGTCGCGCCGACGGTGTAGAGGTGCGCCCAGCCGGTGCGCTCGCTCACGAACCAGACGCGCTCGTCGGGGAGCCATCCCGCGGAGAAGAAGCCGGGGCCGCCGACCCACGCGTCGTCGTGGATGTGGTCGATGGTGGTCGTCTTCGCGTCGGGCCCGGCGACGTAGATCCAGCGGTCCTTGTAGTCGGCGGGGATGCCCATGAGGAGCGCGCGGTCGGACCGCGGCGACCAGGACAAGGCGGTGAGCGTGAGCTTGCGCTCCTTCGCCTCCGGCTCGATCCAGCTCACCCGCCCGGTGGCCAGGTCGACCATCGCGGCGCGCTGGAAGGCCTGCACCTCGCCCACCTTGCCGCGGACCTTTAGCGTGTCGGTGTAGCCGCTCTCGGTGACGAAGTTGGCGACGATCACCGCCTTCTCGCCCTCCACCCGCTGCCCGACGCCGAGGAGAAGGTACCGCCCCGACGGCGACACCTCGGCCGACGCGACCGTCGAATTCTTCCCCAGGTAGACGGGCGGCACCCCGCGGCGGAGCGAGTCCACCTCCTGCCCGTGCAGCCGCTGCGCGCGGCGGTCGCGGATGACGCCGAACAGCTCGCGCTGCTGGTTCTCGAGGTAGCCGCGCTGCCCCTTCGTGGTGTCCTGCTTGGGCGCGTCGTCGGTGCGCAGGTCGGTGATCTGGCGCACGGGCCCGCCGCCGTCCACGTCCACCGCCCAGACGTTGTTGCTGCTGAGAAAGTAGACGGTGCGCCCATCGGGCGAGAGGTGCGCGCCCCGCTCGCGGGCCGGCGTCTGGGTGATGCGGCGCGTGCGCCCGTCGGCGTCCACCACGAAGATGTCGCCGCTGCGCTCTTCGGCGCGGCGCGTGCGGGCGGCGGTCCAGCGGCCCGTCTCGGCGGGGGCGGCCCAGAACGCGGCGGTGTCGGCCACGGCCACGGGGGCGCCGCCTTCGGCCGCGACGCGGTACAGGTGCGTGGCGGTGTCGCGGGCCTCGGGCTCGCGCCAGCGGTACCACACGGCGCGCGAGTCGGCGGACCAGCGCACCTCGTCGGGCGAGCGGCCCACCAGCAGCGGCCCGCGCATGATGCTGGCGACGGTCAGCTCGAACGCCGGCGCGGTGCGCGCGGGCGCCGCGGTCTGCGCGGACGCGGTCGCGGCGACGGCGAGCGCCGCCAGGGCCGCGCCCAGGCTTCTCGACGGGGTCATGGAGACTTCGGGGGCTTCGGGTGGATCGATGTGCGGATTCCGCGCGGAGTATACGGGATGCGCCGCGGGGATACAACGCGGGGCGGCGGACGCCACGGCGCGAACCGTCCCGGATCGGCCGGCTACGGGTGCAAGGCGCTTGCTCTCCGCCGCGCGGCGCTGTATCTAGCGTCCGTACCCCGAATCACCGCGCGGCGCGCGCGCCCACGCCGGACTCGTTCCCAGGATCCCACATCTCCATGAGCGACTATCCTCCTCCGCCGCCCCCGGGCGGACCGCCTCCCCCGCCCCCGTTCGGCGGCGGCGGCACGCCTCCTCCTCCTCCCCCTCCGTACGGCGGCGGCGGGCAGGGCGGCTACACCGGCGGCCCGTGGCAGGGCGGTCCGAACCAGGGCCATCCCGGCGGCCCCGGTCCGGGCGCGCCCAACCAGGGCTATCCGGGCGGCCCGGGCCAGGGCGGCTATCCCGGCGGGCAGTACCCCGGCGGACCCGGCGGTCCGGGCGGTCCCGGGGGATACGCGGGCGGCCCGCCGCCGCAGCAGCCGCGCAGCAAGATGCCGATCATCCTGGGCTGCGGCGGGTGCGGCGCGCTGATCGTGCTGGCGGCGATCGCGTTCTTCGTCATCTCCGCCATCGGCAAGCGCGCCAGCGAGAGCCGCTCCTTCGGCGGGGACAGCACGGTCGTGACCGGGGACACCTCGGGAGGGAAGCCGGTGGTGGGATCGGACGCGTCCTCGGACTCCGCCAGCACGGCAACGGAGGGCGGCAAGCCGAGCGACAAGCCGTCCGATGACGGGTCTTCGACGGACGCATCGACCGACGACGCGCCGGCGACGAACGAGGATTCGCTCCCGGAGATCCGCCGGGTCGAGCCGCTCCCCTGAGCGGTTTGGGAGGAAGATGACGAACCCCTCGCCGGGCCACCGGCGAGGGGTTCGTTGCTTCATACGAGATCCGGGAGAAGGATCGGTGCATCCGTCCAGCTCACGTGCTGCCGCGCCCACAGATCCTTCGGCCTGCAAGGTGTTGTGTTGGTGCAGGTTGCAGGGTGGCCGGCCTCAGGATGACGTCGGGTGGGTGCGGTGCGGATGCACGAGCTGATCTCCAGGATCTGGTATCATATCAGACGAAGAGGTCAGGAGATGGAGATCGGGAGCACACAGCGCATCGGTCAGCAGGCAGCGGCGAACGGATGGGGGATCCGTCGGAAGATGAAAACCCCGCGGCGGGACATCTTCATCCCCCTCCGATCCTGACGCTCCTATGCCGCCACGGGTGCGGGCGCGGCCTTGAGCGAGCGCTTCCACTCGAACCACCCCATCGTCGCCAGCACCAGGTAGACGGCGTAGAGAAAGGTCGTCGGGTACAGGCCCTTGTAGACGTACATGGCGATGGAGCCCACGTCCACGGCCACCCAGATCGCCCAGTTCTCCAGCACCTTGCGCGTCATCAGGTACTGCGCGATCAGGCTGGCGACGGCCAGGGCCGAATCGGCCCACGGGATCGCGGCCTGGGTGTACGTCCCCAGCACGTGCGAGAGCGCGGCGGTCGCGATGATGCCGATCCCGGTCAGCATCACCGCGGAGCGCGTGGAGATGCGGGTGACGTGCAGCTCCGTGTGGTTGGCGCCACCGTACAGCCAGTTCCACCACCCGTAGAAGGAGATGGCGAGGAAGTAGACCTGCAGCCCCATGTCGGCGTACAGCCTGACGCCGAAGAACACGTAGATGTAGAGGCTGACGCTGACGATGGCCGTGGGCCAGCTCCAGATCTTCTCGCGGACGCTGAGGTAGACGCTCACGATCCCGAACACGACCGCGATCCACTCCAGCGGCCCGCTCCCCGCCGCGGCCTTCAGGAAATCGACGAAGCTCATGCGGAAGCGGCCTCCGCGCCGGCGGCCCATTCGCGCCACCCGGCCGGGAGGTCGGCGGCCTCGTCGACGTCCGCCAGCGTCTCCAGCATCGCCACGGACGCGCCTGCGTCCCGGAGACGGGCGAGCGTCGCGTCCAGCACCCGCGGCGTGCTCCACGGCACCCCGTCGAAGATCCCGCCGATCATCTCGAGCATCCCCAGAAGGTAGTAGCCGCCGTCGCGGGCGGGCCCCAGCACGGCGTCGTGCGTATCCATCTCCTCGAACGCCCTCTGCAGGACGGAGCGGGAGAGGCCGGGGAGGTCGGAGCCGATGATGACGACGCGCCGGAACCCGGCCGCGAACGCCGCCTCGAACGCCGCCTGCATCCGCTCGCCCAGATCTCCCTCGGCCTGCGGGAGATACTCCGCCCCGCCGCCGAGCCACGCGCGCACCTCATTCCCCTCGTCCGCCGGGGTGAAGTGGATGCGCACCGCCACCACCGGCCCGAGCGCCCGCGCCTCCGCCGCCGCGTGCTGCGCCAGGCGCCGGTACACGCGCAGCGCCGCGTCCGCGCCGATCTCGGCCGCGAGCCGCGTCTTCACCCGCCCCGCCACCGGCGCCCGCACGAAGATCAGTACCGCGTTGGAGATGACTGTGCTCCGCGTTCGATCACCGTTGTCGAAGCGTGTCACTCGAGCATCAGACGCGCTCCGAGTGCGGCCTCGATCCTCGAAAGGGTGCCGGAATCGACCGATGCTGGCAAGACACGGGCGATCTGGGCTTTCAGCCAGCGGCTCCGGTCGCGCGCGCTGGCCCATCGCTCGCTGAAGGTGATCAGCCGGGCCGTGTCGATCACGGGCTGCTGCCAGCCTCCGGGCAGCACATCCCACCAGTCGGCCCGCTCCGGCACCACGTCCCACGTTTCCGGCAGGAACTGCAGGGTGTCCGCGTTCTCGGGCATCACGTCCCGGACGTCCAGGATAGGTACGACGAGCTGCCATCGCCGCTGTGCAGAATAGCGGTGCTGGGTAACCACCACACCATGCTCGAACTCGAATGCATCCGCCACCTCGCGCGTGAGCGCCACGATGCGTCCGCGAATGCTCACCGCATTCGCGGCGGCCGCTCCCGTTCCCATACCCAGCGCTTCCGCCGTGACGGCGCGGACAGCCGGCACCGCGCTGGTGTAGCTCGCGTCGGACCGCGCAAGCTCCGATGCATCCGCGAAGAGAAGACGCACGGGAGACACGAAGCAACCTGCCTGGCCAAGGTACTTCAACGTGCGGCTGCACTCCACGATCTCGTGAACGGGCGCGCCGAACGCACGTTCCTCGGACGATTTCGTGGTCATGTGCGCCAGAGTGCCGAACTCGGACGCGGAACAGCGATGGAGAAGGAAGTGAGGACGGCGCTTGGGATCGTCCCCGAAGCGCTGTTCCGGCGGGAGAGTGAACACGTGGCCTGCGGCCCGATCGTCACTGTCGCGGAAGAGCATCGGTCCTCGTCCGGAAAATGGGGTCGGAACAAAAGAAAGCCGGGGTCACAGGACCCCGGCTCTAGACCATTCGCCGGCGCGCGGTCAGGAAGCTGCTTTTCGGCGCCGCGCCTGGTAAGCGCGGCTGGCTTGCGCGGAAACTTCCTGCGCTGCGTAGAACGCCTGCGCCTCGGCGTCGGATACCTCGCGGTCTTCTCGCCTGAGCTTCGCCGCCATCCATCGATGACGCAGCCCTTCCAGGCCAAGGCGCTTGCGCATAATTCGCAGCATTGGTCCCTCCTCTCGATGCGCGCAGACTTGATTAAAGTCTACACTCCCTCCGCTTGTTCCGTCAAGCGGAAAGTAAACATGTCACCCGACGGGCGAGGCCATGTACGCAACGTAGGCCAGCATCGGGAGGACGACGACGAGCTGGACCGACGTCCACGTGATGGCGCGGCGCAGGTCGCGGCGGCGGAAGGCGCGCCATGCGGCGGCCGAGCAGACCAGCGGCAGCACCGGGTATCCCCAGAGCACCCACAGCACCGACCTGGGGACGAGCACGCCGTCGGCGCTGCCGGGCCCTGAGGCGATGAACGAGAACCCGGCCACGAGCAGCCAGGCGGCCAGCGAGGCGAGCGCCAGCGCCTGCGTGGCGACCAGCCAGAGCGCGGGCCCGGTGCGCGAAGCACGCGGCGGAGCGGCGGCGACGGTGTTCACGGGATCGGCGACGAATGCGGGTGAACGGCGGCGACGGGGAAAAAGTTCGCGACGCGCCGCGCGGCACGCAAGCGGTTCAGGCGTGGCAGCAAGAAGATGCGTGCCGCGCGAGGCACCGGCCTTGCGAACCCGGCCGCGGCGCGTACTGTGGGGCGGCGCTTCGCCCCCGACCCCGTCCCCCCTCGAGAGTGGTGCATGCAGGCGAACACGATCGGCCTTCCCATCGACGAGCTGGCGGCGCGGCTCGACCCCGCGCGGCTGGAGCGCGGCGTCGTCCTCGCGCCGTACACCACGTTCAAGATCGGCGGCCCGGCGGACCTGCTCTACCGCGCCCGCACGCCGGACGAGCTGGCCGGCGCGGTGCTGGCCGCGCGCGAGCTGGAGATCCCGTTCTTCCTCCTGGGCCTGGGCGCCAACATCCTGGTCGGCGACGGCGGCTTCCGCGGGCTGGTGATCCGCAACGAGGTGGAGGAGATCGAGTTCCTGGACGACGTGCGGGTGCGCGCCGGGTCGGGCGCGAAGACGTATCCCGACCTGATCCAGGCCACCGTCGGGCGCGGGCTGGGCGGGCTGCACCACTACGTGGGCATCCCCAGCACGGTGGGCGGGGCGATCTGGCAGAACCTGCACTTCCTGTCGCCGCCGCCCGAGCGCGAGCGGACGATGTTCATCGAGGAGGTGGTGGAGAGCGCGCGCATCCTGACCGAGGAGGGCGAGGTGCGCGAGGTGGGGCACGACTACTTCCAGTTCGGCTACGACTTCAGCGTGCTGCACGTGCGCCGCGACATCGTTCTCGACGTCACCTTCCGCCTGGAGCCGGCGGACGAGCACGAACTGCGCTCCGTGATCCGCGAGAACCTGCAGTGGCGCGACGACCGCCACCCGGACCTGTGGCTGTACCCCAGCGCCGGCTCCATCTTCCAGAAGCTCGAGGGCATCGGCGCCGGCCGGCTGGTCGACCAGTGCGGCCTGAAGGGCCACGTCCACGAAAGCGGCCGCGCCGGCATCTTCCATCGCCACGCCAACATCATCGTCAACTACGGCGGCGCGACCGCTCGCGATATCCGCGAGCTCATCGAGCTAGCCCAGACGACGGTCAGGCGCGAACTCGGCCACGAGCTGAAGCCCGAGATCGGGTTCATCGGCGAGTTCTGACCGATTCTCCAACAGAAAACGGCGCGCCACCCGGAAACCGGGCGGCGCGCCGTCTTTCACTCACGCGATGTGGCCTACGCCTCGACGCGCTCGACGTTCTCGGCGGCCGGGCCCTTGGCGCTGTCGACCAGGTCGAACGCCACCTTGTCGCCTTCGGCCAGGGAGCGGAAGCCGTTCCCCTTGATGGCCGAGTAGTGCACGAAGCAATCCTTGCCGCCGTCCTCGGGGGTGATGAACCCGAAGCCCTTGGCGTCGTTGAACCACTTCACGGTACCGGTGCTGCGCATGCGGTGCTCCCAGATGGTGCGGTGCGGCGTGGGACCCTGTCTGCCCCCCACGCATGGGCATTTACGCGCGCCCCAGGCCTGCGGGCGAAGAACGGATCAGGCCGCAAAACGACCCTTGTCGCTGGATCTGGATCGGTCGCGAAGTGTGATTCCGGAACTGGGATGGAGATGACGAGCGCGGTGGACGCGCGGTGTGGCTGCGGGTGCATCACGGGAAGTTCGGTCAACCTAATGACAGGTACTTAACCCGTCAAGCTTTTCGCATCCCCCTCCGCACCGTTTCTGCCGCAGCGTTCTGTATCCGACGAGCACCGGCGCCAACCGAGGAGATGAATCGCGCCTAATCGGTCTTTACCGTTGAGTCTTGGCGGTCGAACCAGTGGTTCGCGCCGCTTCGGCGGGCATGCTTTCGCGGGTGCCCGCCGGTTGTTATCTTTCGGAATGTGTTCGGTGGGTGCACCTAGCTGGCCTGCAGGTAGGCGCTGGCGGTGAGGTCGTAGATGGCGCCGCAGCCGCGGCGCTGGCACTGGTAGGTGCCCACCCGCTCGTCGCCGGGGTGCCCGGCCAGCGCGCCGATGATGGCGTCGGTCACGCGCATGGCGGGACGCGCGCCGCAGCGCGGGCAGGTGGCGGCGGGCCGCAGCAGGCGCGGCTCCTGCGGCTCGGGGGCGGGCGGCAGTGCAGGCGCGGCGGGCCGCCGCAGCACGCGGCGGACGACGCGGCGGGGGTGGACACCCGGTTCCGGCAGGGCCGGCACAGCGATCATGAACACCTCCCGAAGTACGGTGTTTGTCGGAGCAATTTGACAGGGTGAGCGCGCGCACTTAACACTTATCACAACATACACACCGCGGGTCCCGCGGTCAACGGTTTCTTCGGGTAAATTTCGGGTCCAATGCCAACGAACGACCGCAGGGCCATCGGCCACCGCATCCGCATCGCGCGCGAGCGGCGGGGGATGAGCCGCGACGAGCTGGCCGCGCGCGTGGGCGTGCACGCGGGCTCCATCGCGCGCTGGGAAACGGGGGGATCGGTGCCGCACGCGTTCACGCTGGAGCGCATCGCCGAGGCGTGCGGGAGCACCGCGGAGTGGATCCGCACGGGCCGCCGCGAAGAGGGCGAGGTCGCCGCGGCCGAGGCCGATCCGGGCGAGGACGCGGGCGACGTGTTCGCCTCGCTGGACGCGGTGGCGAAGTTCGTGGAGGGGATTGCGCCGCCCGGGCAGGAGCGGCTGCGCAAGACCGACGCGCTGGAGGGGCTGCGGCGGATGCTCACCGCGCGCGGGCTGCTTCCGGACTGGTGGTACAAGCTGAAGGAGCGGGTGGACCATGGCGAGCTGTGACGACGACGCGGTGCTGGCCTCCGCGTGCAGGCTGGTGGCGCGCGCGCGGGAAACGGTGGGCGCCTACGCGGGAACCCTTTCGCCCGCGCGCACCGACCAGGTGAGCGACCTGCTGGGCGCGGCGGGGTGCCACGTGGAGATCTTTCCCTTCCACTCCGACACGGTGGCCATGGTGCTGCCGCCGTGCGGCGGCGTGTACCCCATCTTCATCAACCGCTCGGCCGAGGAGACGGACCGCCTGTTCGCGCTGCGCCACGAGCTGGGGCACGTGCTGGCCGGCGACGTGGACGGGCCGGTGTTCCTGGCCGACGAGGGATACATGTCGCCCGCCGAGCGCACGGCGGACCTCTTCGCGCTGGCCGACCTGGTGCCCGGGTGGTGGGTCGCCGAGGTGCGGCGCGGGCGCACCGCGTGGCGCGAGGTGAAGCGGCAGATCGCGATGGCGGTCGCGCAGTACGCCGAAAACTGGCCCGCGCAGCGCTTCGGCGACCGCGCGGAGCTGCGGCTGAGGCTTTATCGGGAGTGCGGGATTTAGGAGAAGAAGTCCTAAGTCCCAAGTCCTAAGTCCTAAGTAGAAAACGAAGTCCCAGGTGACGGCTGGACGCCGTCCACCTGGGACTTGGCACTTAGGACTTAGGACTCAGGACTTCCGTTTACTTCACCAGTTGCAACCGCCGCGGCGGATTCGTCCCCCCGGCCCAGGTGCCCTCGGCGTAGACCTTTTCGCCCGCGTCGTCGGTGACGCGGAACCAGCGCACGCCGATGCCGTCGCCCACCAGCAGGCGCGCGGACGCGGGGAGCGGGAGGGGCGCACGGAAGGCGATGCGGAGGCGGCGGAGCGCGGCGGGGTCGCCGGCCAGGCGGTGCTCGATCAGCGCGTGCGCCACCATGGCCTCGGTGCAGAAGCCGTGCAGGATGGGGCGGCGGAAGCCGAACGGGCGCGCCGTCCACCCCCACAGGTGGATGGGGTTCCAGTCGCCCGAGACGGCGGCGTAGCGGCGGCCGGCGTCGCCGCGCAGGCGCCAGCGCGCGACCTCGTCCCACGCGGTGGGGGGCTCGCCGCGCGGGTCGCCCTCGTCGCGGCCGGTGGGGCGCGCGGCGTGGTGCGGCGCCTCTTCCTCCGTCCGTCCCCGCGCCAGGAAGACGGCGGTGCTCTGCGTGCAGAGTTGGCCGCTGGCGGTCCAGTTGCGCGCGGAAAGCGTCAGCCGGATCCCCTTCCGCACCCGCTCGGCGCGCTCCAGCTCCACCCGGCAGCGCAGCTGCTCGTCCGGCGCGATGGGGCGCAGGCTCACCAGCTCGCCCTCCACGTGCACCACGCCGGCGGCGGGAAGCGCGCGGTCCAGCCCGGCCAGCAGCTCCAGCGCCTGTGCCGTCTCCCACGTCGCCGGGAAGACGGGGGAGAGGACGGCGCCCGCGCCGCGCAACTTCGCGATGCCCTCGCCCGCGGTGGCGCGGAGGTAGCGCTCGTGCAGGCGCGGGTCCACGCCGCGCACCACGCGCTCGCTGGACGGCTTGCGGCGCGGCACGTCGGGCAGCGGCTCGCCCGCCCCGCCGCGCGTGACCACGCCGCGTGCGACCAGGCGCAGCATCGACCCGATTTGCTGGAGCCGCGGCATCGTCACCCCGCGGCGGCGGCGAGGAGCTGCACCGCGACCTGCCGCTCGCGCGGGCCGTCGAACTCGCAGAAGTACACGCCCTGCCATCGCCCCAGGACCAGTCGCCCCTCGCTCACGATCACCGTCACCGAAGGGCCGAAGAAGCTGGTCTTCAGGTGGCTGTCGCTGTTCCCCTCGCCGTGGCGATAGAAAGGCTCCTCGTGCGGGACCAGCCGCTCGAGCTTGGCGAGGAGATCGTGCCGCACGTCGGGGTTGGCGTTCTCGTTGATGGTGAGCCCCGCCGTGGTGTGCAGCGACTGCGCGACCAGCACGCCCTCGCGCACGCCGGAGCGCTCAAGCACCGACTGCAGGCGGTCGGTGATGTCGAGCATCTCGGCGCGGCGGCCGGTGCGCAGGCGGACGATCTCCATCTCCCCTACCGCCCGCGGTAGACGATGCGCCAGATGCGCCCGCCCGCGTCGTCGGTCAGGAAGAGCGCGCCGTCGGGGGCCACGGCCAGCCCCATCGGCCGGTGCGCGGGCTCGGCGGCGTTCCCCGCATTGGTGTCGGCGAAGGTCTCCGGCGTTCCCGCGTGGCCGCCCGTCATGGGAACGAAGGAGACGCGGAAGCCGGCCTGCGGGAGCGGCGCGCGGTTCCACGAACCGTGGAAGGCGATGAAGGCGCCGCCGCGGTAGCGCGCGGGGAACTGCGTGCCCGTGTAGAAGACCAGCGACTCCGGCGCCCAGTGGCCGGGGAAGGCCACGAGCGGCGCCTTGGCCTGCGCACAGCGGCCGGTCTCCGTCCCCCGTCCGCCGTATTCCGGCGCCAGCACGAGCTTGTGCTGGTCGACGTCGTAGAAGCAGTACGGCCAGCCGAAGTCGTCGCCCTGGTTCACGGCGAAGAACTCCTCGGCCGGGTTCTCGGCGCTTTTCCGGTCGTCGAACAGGTCGGGCCAGTTGTCGTGCAGCTGGTCGCGGCCGTGCTGCGTGGCGTACAGCTGTCCGCCCGGCGCGAAGGCCAGCCCCATGCCGTTGCGGATGCCGCGCGCCCAGTGCTGCCCGTCCCCCTGCCGCTGGTTGGGGCGGTTGGCGTCGAAGCGCCAGATGCCGGCGCGCTGCTCGGTCTCGGTGCACGGGTCGATGCCGCGCGAGCCGCGCTGGCGGTCGGCCTGCTGGCAGGCGTTGGTGCGCGAGCCCAGGTTCACGAACAGCCCTCCGCGGCCGTCGAGCGCCACGTTCTTGGCCGTGTGCCCGCCGGTGGGCAGCCCGGTGACGATGGTCTGCGGCTCCCCCGTGGGCGCCAGACGGCCCGGTGCCAGGCGCCAGCGCACCACGCCGTCGTTCGGCGCGAAGTACAGCCAGCCGCCGCTCACCGCCACGCCGGTGCCGCCCTGCGAGCCGAAGCTCTCGCGCTGGTCCGCCTTGCCGTCGCGGTTCGTGTCGCGCAGCGCCATCACCCCCCCGCCGCCGTTGCGGCCGCCGCCCACCGCCACGAACACGTCGCCGTTCGGGGCCACGGCGATGTGGCGGGGGCCGCCCTGCACGTCGGCGAACACCGTGGCGCAGAAGCCCGCGGGAAGCGTGAGGCCGCCGTTCCCCGCGTCGCACGCCTGCGCGGCGGCATCGGGGGATGCGGCGGGCTCCGACGGCTGCGCGCTGGCCGCCGGGGCGGGGGCGGCGGGCTTCGCGTCGGCCTCGCGGACGGACGGACGGTCGCCGCACGCGGCCAGCAGGGCGGCCAGCGCGAGCGGAACGATGGTGGTCGATCGAGTCATGTCCTCACCGGGGATTGGGCGTGGTGGTGGTGACGGACGGAACTGCAACAAGCGCGCGAACGCGCGGTCAGCCTTCCGCGCGGAGGAGGTTCAGCACGCCGGCCGCGGTCGGGCGGAAGCCGCATTCGCGGTAGAAGGCGTCCAGATGCGGCTCGTAGTCCACGTGCACCCACTCCACGCCGGCGGCGCGGGCGGCGTCCAGCGCGCTGCGCACCAGCCCGGTGCCGATCCCCCGCCGCTTGCGGTCGGGGGCTACGACGGTGTCGAGGATGAACGCGTGCGCGCCGCCGTCCCACGCCAGGTTCACGAACCCCACCAGCCGATGGCCGTCGTACGCGCACACCCACGCCAGGCTGCGGCGCAGCACGGGCGCCACGTCGTAGTCTCCGTACCCCTCCCACGCCGTCGCGAAGAGCGCGTTCAACGCCGCGCCGTCCACCGGCTCCGAAACGCGGAAGTCGATGCCCTCCATCGCCCTACTGCCGGACCAGCTTCAGCGTGGCGTTGGTGAAGCCGGAGCCGATCAGCGGGCCGGCCAGCGTGTCGGGGTTCTCCTGCGGCGTGAACTGCGCGTTGTACTGCAGGTCCGCGAACTCCGGCGCGCTGAGCCGCAGGCTCACGCGCGGATAGTCCCACGTGCCGGTGACGTCCGTGCGCACCGAGTCGGTGCCGGCGCGCACGGTGGCGGTGCCGGTGACCGCGCGCCGGTTCTGGTCCAGGTCCATGACCACGGAGTACGCGACGCTGTCGGCGCCCACCAGCTGCTTCGCCGTTCCCGCCCACTGGCCGGAGACGGAGAAGCCGCCGATGTCCAGCGGCTCCCGGCACGCGAGCGTCGTCAGCAGCACGGCGAGCGCCGCGGCAGGGAGCAGGGCCTTCTTCTTCATTCGATATCTCGATCCATCGGGAAATCACGCCATCCGCGCGCGAGCGGATGAGTGTACCGCCGCGCGCGCGCCCCAGCAAACCCATCTACATCTCCCATCCCCACTTGGGTCCGGATCCGCGAGGCAAGGCGCGGAGAAATCATCATCTCCCACCTCCCTGCCCTCCGTGTTCTCCGTGAGAGCTCGCCCGATCGAATTTTAGAGGAAGTATTCACGCAAACGGTTGACTATTCACTTATTTGGATATAGATTCGACCCAATGAATGGATTCTCTCGCGCCCGGGTCGGAGTGCTGGGCGCCTCGGGATACGCGGGCCGGGAGGCGATCCGGCTCCTGGCGAAGCACGGAAACGCGGACGTCGCCCTCGCGAGCTCGGAAAGCGAAGCGGGGGCGAAGCTGTCTGCCCTCGTTCGCGGCGCGCCGGAGCTGGCGCTGACGCGGATCGCCGATGCCGGCCTGGCCGCGTGCGACGCGGTGCTCTGCTGCCTCCCGCACGGCGAGGCCAGCCGGTGGACGGAAGCGGCGCTGGACGCGGGCGCGAAGGTGGTGGACCTGTCCAACGACCTGCGCGTGGTGACGGACGCGACGCCCGCATGGGCGCGCGAGGCGGTGTACGGGCTTCCCGAGCTGCACCGCGGCTGCATCGCCGGCGCGCGGGTGGTGGCCAACCCGGGGTGCTACCCCACCGCCGCCATCCTGGCCCTCGCGCCGCTGCTGCGCCGGGGACTGGTCGCCGGGCCGGTGATCGTGGACGCGGCGTCGGGGGTGAGCGGCGCCGGGCGGGCCCCGAAGCGCAACCTGATGTTCGCGGAGCTGGCGGAGGACTTCAGCGCGTACGGCGTGGGCAACGTGCACCGGCACCTGGCCGAGATGCGCGACCAGGCGGCGCGGCTGAACGGCGGGGCGACGCCGGAGCTCGTCTTCACCCCGCACCTGCTGCCGGTGAAGCGCGGGATCCTGGAGACGATCTACGTCCCGCTCGCCGCGCCGCTGGGCGAGCCGCTGCGCCCCTGGCTGGATGATTATGCGGGCGAGCCGTTCGTGGAGGTGAGGGCGGACCGCCTGCCCGCGCTGGCCGACGTGGTGGGAACCAACCTGGTCTCCATCGGCGTGCAGACGGTGGCGGGCGTGACGCAGCCCATGCTGATCGTGGTCGCCGCGATCGACAACCTGGTGAAGGGCGCCGCCGGGCAGGCCGTGCAGAACCTGAACCTGATGTTCGGCTTCGCCGAGACCGAGGGACTGACGTGAAGCCGGACGTGACGGTGGTGAAGGTGGGCGGCAACGAGGTGGACGACCCCTGCTGGGTCCAGCGCCTCGCCCGCGCGATCGCCGGACGCGGCGGCCACGTGGTGGTCGTCCACGGCGGCGGCAAGGAAGTGTCCACGCTGCAGCGCGCGATGGGCGCCGAGCCGGAGTGGAAGGACGGGCTGCGCGTCACCAGCCCGGAGGCCATGAAGGCGGTGTCGATGGTCCTCAGCGGGCTGGTGAACAAGCGCCTGGTCTCCGCCCTGGTCTCGGCGGGGGCGGAGGCGGTGGGGATCAGCGGCGAGGACGGCGGGCTGCTGCGCGCGCGGGTGGCCCGCGGCGGCGCGCTGGGGCGGATCGGCGAGGTGGAGCAGGTGCGCGTGGAGCTGCTGCGCGCGTGGCTGGGGCAGGGGCTCACCCCCGTGGTCTCGCCCGTCTCGCGCGGGCCCGGCGGCGAGCCGCTGAACGTGAACGCCGACGACGCGGCAGCCGCCGTGGCCGCGGCGATGGAGGCCACGGAGCTGCTCTTCGTCTCCAACGTTCCCGGGGTGATGGCGGGGAGCGCCACGCTGGAGACGGTCGGCGCCGACGAGGTGGAGGCGCTGATCGCGGACGGCACGGCGCAGGGGGGGATGGCGCCCAAGCTCCGCGCCGCCGCCCGCGCGGCCCAGACGGCCGGCGCGGTGCGGATCGGCGGGGTGGAGATGCTGAAGAACCACACGGCGGGCACGCGCATCTGCGCGGCCGCGGCACGAGAGGCCTGAGGATGACGACTGCCACGTTGGAAGCGACCGGCGCGCTGCTGGAGATCTACAAGCGCTCGGGGCCCGTGTTCACCGCGGGCGAGGGGTGCCGGCTGATCAGCGAGGACGGCGCGCGCTACCTGGACTTCACCGCGGGGATCGCGGTGAACGCGCTGGGCTACGGCTCGCCCGTGGTGGCCGACGCCATCCGCGAGGCGCTGGAGGCGGGGCTGGTGCACACCTCCAACCTCTTCCACACCCGCCCGGCCGCCGAGCTGGCCGAGTGGCTGGCCGGGCACTCGTTCGCCGACCGCGTGTTCTTCTGCAACAGCGGCGCCGAGGCCAACGAGGGCGCCTTCAAGTTCGCGCGCCGCTGGGCGGGCGTGCAGGGCGGCGAGCACAAGACCGAGATCGTGTCGTTCCACGGCTCGTTCCACGGGCGCACCATGGGCGCGCTGGCCGCCACCGACCGCCCCGCCTACCAGGCGCCGTTCCGGCCGCTGATGCCGGGCGTGCGCTTCGGCCAGGTGGGCGACACCGCCGGGGCCGACCAGCTGATCCGGCCCGACCGCACCGCGGCGGTCATCATCGAGCCGCTGCAGGCCGAGGGAGGGGTGCTTCCCGTTCCGCCCGCCTTCCTGAAGGCGCTGCGCTACCTGTGCGACGAGGCCGGCGCGCTGCTGATCTTCGACGAGGTGCAGGTGGGCCTCGGGCGGACGGGGATGCTGTGGGCGCACGAGCAGGCGGGGGTCACGCCGGACCTGATGACGGTGGCCAAGCCGCTGGCCGGCGGCCTCCCGATGGGCGCCGTGCTGATGACGGAGAAGGTCGCCGAGACGATCCAGCCGGGCGACCACGCGACGACCTTCGGCGGCGGGCCTCTCGTCGCCAGCGCCGCGCTGGCCACGGTGCGGACGATCGGCGAGCCGGCCTTCCTGGCCGAGGTGCAGCGCAAGGGCCACCTGCTGGCCAACCTGCTCCAGAAGCTGGTGCTGAATCACCCGACCAAGGTGACGGCGGTGCGGGGAACGGGGCTGATCTGGGGAGTGGAGATCGAGGGATCCGCGGGCGAGGTGGCCGCGCGGGCGCTGGACGCCGGGCTGCTGGTGTGCACGGCGGGGCCGAACGTGGTCCGCATCGTCCCCCCGCTGGTGATCGGCGATGCCGAGCTGGCGGAAGGCGTGGGAATTCTGGACGAGGTGCTCTAGATGCTGCTCGACACCTACGGGGATACCTCCGGCACCGCGGTCCTGGACCCGGTCGAAAAGAAGGCGCCGCGCTCGGGCGGGGTGGTGGTGCGCCCCGCGCGCGTGGCCGACATGCTCCAGGTGGAGCCGCTCATCAACGGCTTCGCCCGGCAGGACCTGATGCTCCCCAAGACGGTGGAGCAGCTTTCCCGCAACTTCCGCGAGTTCGTGGTCGCGGAGCTGGACGGCCGCATCCTGGGGTGCGCCGCGCTGCGCGTGTACACCCCGCAGCTGGCCGAGCTGGGCTCGCTGGCCGTCTCCGAGGCGGCGCAGGGCCTCGGCGTGGGGGCGAAGCTGGTCGCGGCCGTCGAGGTCGAGGCGGAGAAGCACGGGATCGGGACGGTGTTCGCGCTCACGCTGAAGGACATCTTCTTCCACAAGCAGGGCTACCGCACGGTGCCCAAGGAGATGTTCCCGCAGAAGGTGTGGTCGGACTGCCGCGCATGCCCCAAGCTGCACGCGTGCGACGAGATCGCGGTGGTGAAAGAACTGTAGTGCCAAGTGCCGAGTGCCAAGTGCCAAGTGGGTCTGGCGCGCGGCACGGGCATTCGGCCGGGACCGGACCACCAGGCACTTGGCACTAGGAACTTGGCACTGTTTCCAGGGAGACTGAGATGAACAACAACACCATCGTCCTGGCCTACTCGGGCGGGCTCGACACCTCGATCATCGTCCCCTGGCTGAAGGAGAACTACGGGGCCGAGGTGGTCTGCGTGGCGGCGGACGTGGGGCAGGGCGACGAGCTGAGCGGGCTGGAGGCGAAGGCGCTGGCCAGCGGCGCGAAGGCCTGCTACGTGGAGGACCTGCGCGAGGCGTTCCTCACCGAGTTCGTGTGGCCCACGCTGCGCGCCGGCGCCACCTACGGGCGCAAGTACCTGCTGGGCACCTCGATGGCGCGCCCCATCATCGCCCGCCGCCAGGTGGACGTGGCGAAGATGATCGGCTCGTCGGTCCTGGCGCACGGCTGCACCGGCAAGGGGAACGACCAGGTGCGCTTCGAGCTCACCTACGCCTCGCTGGCGCCGGAGATGAAGGTGATCGCCCCCTGGCGCGAGTGGGACATCCGCTCCCGCGAGGACGCGCTGGACTACGCGGCCGCGCACCAGGTGCCCGTGGCGGCCACCAAGGAGAAGATCTACTCCCGCGACCGCAACATCTGGCACGTGTCGCACGAGGGCGGCCCGCTCGAGGACCCGAATTTCGAGCCGACCGAGGACCTCTTCCTCCTCACCAAGGCGCCGTGGGACGCGCCGGCGCGGCCGGAGTACGTCACCATCACCTTCCACGCGGGCGACCCCGTGGCGGTGGACGGCGAGGCGCTGTCGCCGGTGGATCTGCTGGCGCGGCTGAACGAGATCGGCGGGCTGCACGGCGTGGGCCGCGTGGACCTGGTGGAAGACCGCATGGTGGGGATGAAGTCGCGCGGGATCTACGAGACCCCCGGCGGCACCCTTCTCTACCAGGCGCACAGCGAGCTGGAGCAGCTGGTGATGGACCGCCGCACGCTGGCGCTGAAGGACGCCATCGCCCCCCGCTACGCCGACCTCGTCTACGAGGGCCGCTGGTGGACCACCGAGCGCGAGGCCATGGACGCGCTGGTGAACGTCACGCAGCAGCGCGTGACCGGCGACGTGCGGCTGAAGCTGTACCGCGGCACGTCCAGCATCGCCGGGCGCACCAGCCCGTTCTCGCTGTACGACGAGCGCTTTGTCACCTTCGGCGAGGACGACGTCTACGACCAGGCCGACGCGGCGGGCTACATCCGCCTCTTCGCCCTGCCCATGCGCGTGGCGGCGCTCAAGGACCAGGAGCGCGCCCCGGCGCTGGTGCACGACCTGGCGGCGGACTGAGGAAACTGAGAAGTCCTAAGTCCTGAGTCCCAAGTCCCAAGTGAACTGCGTTGCTCAGGACTCAGGACTCAGGACTCAGGACTTAGGACTTGGCACTTGGCACTTAAGACTCAGGAATTGGGACTTTCCGTCAGCAGGTCCCGTTGCAGCTGATCTCGCAGGTGATGCGGTGCGAGGCGATGCACTCCACGACCGTGCACTGCGCGGAGTAGGCGGCAACGGTGCCGCGGAGCGCGGCGATCTCGGACGTCGTGGCGAAGGTGTCCACGCGCAGGGTGTCCAGGCTCAGCTTCTTCATGTCGGCTCCTCGAGGTCGAATGGGGTCGGGCGGGGCGCGTCAGGGACAGGCCGGCCCGTCGGTGCAGGGACAGGTCTCGAAGCAGCTGATCCAGCAGGTGCCGCCGTAGCTGTCGGGGCAGTGCAGGGTCGTGTCGATCTCCTCCTCGCGCGCGGCCACCGTGCCGCGGAGGGCGCGCATCGCGGACGCGGGGGAAAAGCTTTCGACGGCCAGGTCGTCCAGGCGGAGCTTCTTCATCGGGCTCTCCGTGCAGCTCGCGGGAAGGCGGTGGGAGGATGATGGATCGTAACAATTCGTCGGGAAATGCACAACGGCGCGAGACGCACGCGCCCGCGGTGGCTCTGGACCGAGTGGAGGGAACGATGACCGATACCGCGCTGCAGCTCGAAACGGGCACCGAAGCCCCGGCCATCCGCCTCTGGGGCGGGCGCTTCGCCGCCGAGCCCTCGGTGGAGATGGACCGGCTGAACCGCTCGCTTCCGGTGGACCACCGCCTCTGGCGCGAGGACATCGCCGGGAGCCAGGCGTGGGCCGGAGCCATCGCCTCGGCCGGGGTGCTCACGCACGCCGAGTGGCTGGCGCTGACCGCGGGGCTGGACCGCGTGGCCGCGCGCCTGGAGGCGTGGGGCGAGGACGAGTGGACGTCAGCGCCGGACGAAGACATCCACTCCCTGGTCGAGCGCCTGCTGTACGAGGAGGCGGGCGACGTAGCCGGGAAGCTGCACACCGGCCGCTCGCGCAACGACCAGGTGGCCACAGACTCGCGGCTCTGGGCCTTCGGCGCCGTCTCGCGGCTCGACACGCTGCTGCGCGACCTGCAGCGCGCCCTGCTGGAGCAGGCCGAGGCGCACCGGACCACCGTGATGCCCAGCTACACGCATCTCCAGCGCGCGCAGCCGGTCTCTGCCGCGCACTGGCTGCTGTCGCACGCGTGGCCGCTGGCGCGCGACCGCGAGCGGCTGGCGCAGGCGCGCGAGCGGGTGGCGGTGCTTCCACTGGGTTCCGGCGCCATCGCCGGGTGCCCGTTCCCGGTCGACCGCGTGCTGCTGAAGGAGACGCTGGGCTTCCACGCCGTCTCGGCCAACTCCATGGACGCCGTGGCCGACCGCGACTGGGTGGCCGAGCTCCTGTTCGTGATGGCGATGGTGGGGGTGCACCTCTCCCGGCTGGCCGAGGACCTGGTCCTCTTCTCGTCGGCCGAGTGGTCGTTCGTGAAGATGTCGGACCGCTTCAGCACCGGCTCGTCGCTGATGCCGCAGAAGCGCAACCCCGACGCGATGGAGCTGGCGCGCGGCAAGGCCGGCCGGCTGATCGGCGGGTTGACGGGGATCCTGGCCACGCTGAAGGGGCTCCCGTCGGGCTACAACAAGGACCTGCAGGAAGACAAGGACGCGCTGTTCAGCGCCTTCGACACCCTGGAGTCGCTCCTTCCCGCCGTCGCCGGAAGCGTGCGGACGATGGAGATCGACACCGCGCGCTGCCGCGCCGCGGTGGACGCGGCCATGCTGGCGACGGACCTGGCCGACTTCCTGGTGAAGCGCGGCGTTCCCTTCCGCGAGGCGCACGGCACGGTGGGCCGCCTGGTGCGCGCGGCCGAGGAGCTGGGGTGCGGGCTCGACGAGCTGGACGAGCGCTTCTTCACCCACCTGTCGCCGCACTTCGAGGGCGCGGACTTCGGGGCGCTCTTCTCCGCCGAGCAGGCGCTGGCCGCCCGCGCCGGCATCGGCGGCACCGCGCCGGACGCAGTCGGCGAGCAGATCTCCGGTCTCCGCGCGCTGCTGTAGATCATCCGGGTTCGGCGCACGAAAAGGGCCGGGAGAACCTCTCCCGGCCCTTTGCCGTGCTACGCGACAAGGCCGCAGCGGATCGGCCTCGGGCGCATCAGCAGCAGAACGTGCCGCTCTGGCAGCTCGCGGCGTCCGTCGGCGCCGGGCACGCGATGGGATTCGTCGGGCACCTCAGCACGGTTGCCATGTTCCCCTGCACCGTCCCCTTCTCCTGCGCGACGGTCTCGGTCGTGTAGGAATCCACCTGAATCTCTTCGAGCCGGAGCTTCTTCACGATACCCTCCAGGAACGGGTGTGGAACTCCGCGCGTGGAAACGGCGCGTGCTGCAAGCCTAGCGGCGTCCGTTTCCAAGCGCAAGATATCGTCCGGAAAGGTAATTTTCTTGATCTCTCACAGAGGGCACGGAGGCCACGGAGAAGTGCAATCTTCCTCCGCGGCCTCCGTGCCTTCCGTGGAGACTTTCCGTTGTCCCGATCTACTGCACGCAGTTGCCGTGCGGGTCAGGCTTCGGGTGGTCGACGACCGGGCGGTGGTCGAGGTTGGCGACGTGGGTGGCCAGGTCCGCCACGAAATTCGCCACCTGCGCCATGCGGCCATAGTCGATGTACTGCGGCTCGTCGGTCACCTGGTGGTAGTCCGCGTGCCCGCCGGTGGTGAAGAAGATGATGGGGATGCCGTAGCGCGCGTACTCGTAGTGGTCGCTGCGGCAGTAGATGTTCTGCGGGTGCCCGTTCGCGTCCATCGCGTAGTCGAAGTTGAGGCCGTGGTTCCCCGTGCGGTTCACCGTCTCCGCCAGGTCGCCCAGCTCCGTCGACAGCCGCCGCGAGCCGACGAGCTGCACGTATCCCGGCCCGCCGTGCAGCATCGCGCCGTCCTTGCTCGTCCCCGTCACGTCGTTCGCGCCGCCGCGCCCGATCATGTCCATGTTCAGCTGCGCCACGATGCTCTCGCGGGGCACGGTGGGGTGGTCGGTGTAGTATTCCGAGCCGAACAATCCCTCCTCCTCGCCCACGTGCCAGACGAACAGGAGCGAGCGCTTCGGCCGTGGCCGGCTGGCGAACCACTGCGCGATCTCCAGCACCCCCATCGACCCCGAACCGTCGTCGTCCGCGCCGTTGTAGATGCTGTCCACCCGCGCCGACGCGCCGCCGGTGCGCCGCCGGACCTGGGCCAGCGCGGCGTTCACCTGCGCCTGCTGCGCCTCGGTGAGGTGCGGATCGTCGTCGTCCGCGCCCTGCGCGCGGAAGAGGTGGTTCACGATGTACATCGAGTCGCTCGCCGTCGCCTCGCCCGAGGTGCCGATGTGGTCGTTGTGCGCGCCGATGGCCACGTACTCGCTCCGGAGCGCCGGGTCGCTCCCGCGCAGGATGGCCACCACGTTGCGCGCCGGCGCGGCGGTCGGCCGCTCGGCGAAGCGCGGGCTGCCGGTGACGGTGGCCCCCGCGGCGCCCGGCTGCAGCGTCTCGGGGTCGGCGCCCATCAGCAGCGCCGCCGCGCGCTTCGTGACGTACATGTACGACGGCAGCTCGGGGCCGGGCGCGCCCTGCATCAGCTGCAGCGGCTGGCGGTACAGCGCCAGCGACGCGGGGGTGAGGGCATCCATCCCCACGAACGCGATCCCCGCCGCGCGCCGGTAGCGCCGCGTCAGCTGGATGCGGTTCGCCGTCCCCGGCGGGTCGCCCGCGTACCCCGGGCCCATCCCGATCACCACCAGCTTCCCGGCCACGGCGGCCGAGTCGATCATGTGCGCCGAATCCGTCATCGTCCCGCCCCACACCGCCTGCGCGCCGTCGACCGAGCGCGCGCCGGGGCCGTTGTCGCGCGGCACGTAGTCGGTCCACGCACGCAGCGCGGTGCCGTTCACCCCGAAAGCGGCGCTCTCGTCGATCCCCCGCTCCACCAGGTGGATGTCCTGGAAGAACGTGCCGTTGTCGCCCGCGGGCTCCAGCCCCATCCGCCGCAGCTCGCCCGCGATGTACTCCACCCCCTTGGAGTTTCCGGGCGTGGCGATCAATCGCCCCTGCATCGAGTCGTCGGCGAAGATGTACAGCCGCGTCATCAGGTCCGCCGGTGTGATGGCGGGCGTGGTGGGCCGCGGCGCGTGGGTGCGCGGGCGCGCGAGCACGGCCCAGGGGTCCGCCATCTGCGCGCGCGCGGCAAGGGGTGTCGCGGCCAGCGCCAGGAGCGGAAGGAGCTTCGGCAGGGTGCGTTGCATGGGGATGGAAGATTCGAGGGTTGGGCGCCACGGCGGCGCGACTGGGGAATGGTCGCAACGGCGTACCCGTCCACCCGGCGAAAGATGCGGCGATGGGACGAACCGTTTCTTCGCGGTGCGAACGGCGGGTGCGGCGGGATGAATCGCAGTTAAGATGCGCATCGTCACCCAATCGTTGCGATGAATCGGATGCCGCTCTCCGCAACCCGTCCCCCGATCCGCACAGCCTCGCGCGGTTTGCGAGGCTTCCCGGGGTTGTTGCCGCGATTTCAGTCGCCGGTGTCGCCCGACCCGAAGTCCTTCGGGGGGATGAAGATGCCGAAGCCGCGCGGGCCTGAATCCTGCTCCCCCGTCCCACCGTGTGAACCTGATGACGAGGAGGCGCGAGATGGCACGGCATCCCTACGATCGAGACCACCGCCGCGGGTACGACGGGCACAGCTTCGGGCTGCGGGGCTACCAGATGGACCCGGGGTGGAACTGGGACGAGGGCGGCGACCCCAACTATCGCGGCGGCGAGTACCGCGGCAACCGCATGCAGGGCGACGGGCGGCACATCGCCGCGTACGGCGATCACCGCTTCTTCCACCAGACCGACCTGGGCGGCTACGGCGGGTTCGACGGGCGCTACGACCTGCCGGAAGGATGGTACGACGCCGACGGCTACTACCGCGAGGCGTACGAGCAGCGCGGCGCGCCCCCCGTGGCCGGGCACTGGGTCCCGCGGCCGCCGCCGCAGGGCGGCCCGCGGGGCGGCGGCGTGCGCTACGACCGCGAGTACCTGCGCCAGTACAACGCCTGCTCACCGGGGCTGGAGCACGGCGGGCCGCGGCGCTCCTGGGGCTTCAGCGAGGGCCCCGAGGCCCCGCCGATGCAGGGCCGGGACGCGCGCCACCGCCGCACCGAAGAGCGCCGCTACCCCGGCTATAACGAGGGCGGCTTCGCCGAGGGCAAGTACCCCGGCCCCGGCACCCGCCAGTCCATCCCCACGCAAAAGGGTGGACGGTAGATGAAGAAAGGCCCGCGACTCGATCCAAGTCGCGGGCCTTCTCTCTGGCGGACGATGAGCCGACGCGAGAAAAGACGTCATCCTGAGGCCGGCCACACTGTCCTCTTCCCCCGGACGATGCATGCAGGCCGAAGGATCCATACCGTCCTCGCACGTGAGCCTGTCGTTGGCGCGAACGGCAGGCTCACGCTCATGTTCCGGCGATAGATCCTTCGGCCTGCCGTCGATTGCGCGGCGACGGCTTCAGCATGGCCGGCCTCAGGATGACGATGGCAGGGCCGCAGTCCCGGAGGGACTTGGTGCTGTGGTTGCCCGCCAATTCATTGGCGGGTCAGCGGCGGCCGGCCTCATCGGTTTGCGCGCGACGAGCGGACTCCGGCGCGATCAGCCGTCACCCGACGATCAGTCGTCGCCCATCGTCCGCACCACGGCGGGCGTGGACGCGGCCACCTCTTCGCTGCGGAGAACGGTCGTTTCGCCCTGCTCGCGGCGGGTCTGGAGGAGGTTCTCCAGTTCGCGCTCGCGCAGGTTCAGCGTGTAGCCGGCGCCCACGATCCCCACGCGCAGGTAGCTGAGGGTGAGCGGCGTCCCCGTCTCGCACTCGTCGGCGTTGTCGAAGCGCACGCCGCGCCCGTCCACGAAGGTCACCGACCCGCGCCCGACGACCTCGCCCAGGTGCCCGCGCACCACCATGGCGGTGTCCTCGTCGATCCCCAGCCCCATCAGCTCGGCGTTGCGGGCGATGACCATGAACAGGCGCTGCAGCCGCCGCCGCTGCGTGAAGTGCGTGTCGATCACCGCGCGGAACCCCAGCAGCCCGAAGCCGGGGCCCAGGTGAAGGTCCTGCATCTGCCCGTACTGGTCGGGCTCGCCACCGGCCAGGATGGTCTCGGTGAGCGCCGCCGCCCCCGCGCTGGTGCCGCAGATCACCGCCCCCGCGGTGTACGCCTCGGCCAGCGCGCGCCCCACCTTCGATCCCCCCAGCGTGGTCACCAGGTGCACCTGGTCGCCGCCGCCCAGGAAGATGCCGTCGGCGTCGCGCAGCATCTCCGCCACCTTGGCGTCCTGCGCGCGGTCGCGGCTGTCCACGATGGGGAACTCCACGTGCGTGGCGCCCGCATCGGAAAAGTCCTTCATCCACGCGCGCGCGGACTTCAGCGGGTGCGCCGAGGCGGTGGTCAGCCCCACGATCCGCCCGCCGTCGCGCCCGCCGGCCAGCTCCACGAAGCGGCCGAACGCCTCGCCCGCCGGGTCGCAGGCGCCGCCGATCAGCACCAGCGTGCCGCCGTGCCGGTCGCTCCGCCGCCGGTTGGGCGTGTCCTCACCGCCGCCCGTGCCGTTGCTCCGCTGCCGCTCCATCACGCCTCAACCCCCGTCTCCAGTTCCTGCAGCGAGCGCACGGCCAGCGCCGCCGCCACCTGCGCCGCGGGCGAGGCCTGGCCGTCCAGCTCGCCCCCGTCTTCCGTAGACCCCGCAATCTCCATCACGATCCGCCCGTCGCGCACGAACGCCACCGCGTGCGCCACCCGCATGTCGCGATCCCGCAGGTCGTCGCGGGTGGAGAACACGGCCACGCGGCACCCCGCGTCGCGCGCCATGTCCTGCACCTCCCACTCCCTGGCCGGGCAGATGAAGACGCCGTCGCGCATCACCGCGTCGGCGGGGATGGCCACCAGCCGCCGCGCCAAGTCGTCCTCGCGGTAGCGCTCGGGAACGTCGCCCGGCTCCGCGTCCAGCACCACGGCGATGTGCGAGCGCGAGTACGGCAGCCCCGCGTTCAGGAGATAGGACGGCGCCAGGTCCACCACCAGCTCGTGCTGGCTCAATCCCCGCCGCACCATCTCGTCGCGCGCGCCCGCGCGGTCGCCGCCGCCGGCGATGCCGCACAGCACCGTCTGGTGCAGCGCCGGCACGTCGGGCGACTCGGCGAGCGATGCCAGCTCGGCGAGCGCGAAGTCCACCGCGGCGCGGTCCAGCTCCCCCGCGAAGCCGCGCTGCACCAGCTCCAGCGCCAGCGCGGCGGCGCGCATCCCCACCTCGGCGTGCAGGTGCTCGAAAACCACGGTGTACTCGCCGGGGCGGTCGCCGCCGCGGGCGCGGCCGTAGCCCACGTCGTGCCCGGCCATGGACTGCAGCTCCAGCCCCACGTGCTCGATGATGTGCGGCGCGTAGGTTCCCCGCCGCAGCCGCGTGACGAACCCGCCGCGCTCGCCGATGCTGCAGCGGTGCTCCCACAGCCCGGGAAGTGCGGCCACCAGCGCCTCGGTGAACCCCGCCACGTGCGCCGACGAGATCTCGTCGTACTCGCCCGGGTGCAGGTCGATGCGCGTGACCGGCCGGCGCGACCACAGGTTCGCGCCGCGCACGGAGCGCAGCGACAGCAGGCGGATCTCGGTGTACGGATCGGGACGGCTCATCGGCTTGAGATACGGGCGCGCGGGCGAGTGCGCAAAGGGTGGGCCTCTCCACGCCGGCCATCGACCGGATGGAAAGGGCGAATGGAATTCGCGGCAACAACGGCCCGAAGTCCGCCTTCGCGGACTCGACGCCGCACCATCGTGGCGGCTCCGGGGCGTTGCTGTCTCCTCGATGAGATCTCCCCTCCCCCGATACCGCCTCACCTCACTGAAACCTCGCCGCACCAAACTCCGTTCTTCTCATCTCCCTCGATCCGGGAGATGCGGGTCGAGGGGATGGGGGATGACGGAACAGTGTACGGCGTCCGAGGTTACGATGTATGCGCGATGGACGTCCGTCCTGCTGCATCTGGACGCCTCCCGTGCTCGCACGCAGATTGTCGACAGCGTTTCGCTTCACCGCCTCCCGGTGCCCGCCTTCCGGAGTATCCTGCCATGCCTTCACGCTCCATCAAGACCGTCCCGGTCGTGCTCGCGCTCGCGCTGCTTCCCGCCGCCCGCGCGGCGGCGCAGAACGACGTGGTGAACATCACCCGGCGCGCCAACCCGGCCGTCATCACCCTCCACGCCTTCAACACCTCGGGGCGCGAGATGAGCCTGGGGAGCGGCTTCTACCTCCCCGACGGCCGCATCGCCACCAACCGCCACGTGGTCGAGGGCGCCTCGCGCATCGAGGCGACGACGGCCGACGAGCGGCGCGTGGGCACCGCGCAGTATGCCGAGGCGGTGGGCGGCGTCACCGCCGACCTGGCCATCCTGCCGCGGATCAACACCCCGCCGGCCACCCTGCCGCTGGCGCGCGCCCTTCCCGAGGTGGGCGAGGCCATCGTGGTCATCGGCGCGCCCGAGGGGCTGTCGAACACGGTGTCCACCGGCATCGTCAGCGCCGTGCGGCGGGTGGAGGGGCGCACGTTGCTGCAGATCAGCGCGCCCATCAGCCACGGCTCGTCGGGCGGCCCCGTGCTGAACATGCGCGGCGAGGTGGTGGGCGTGAGCGTGGCCGTGCTGGCCGAGGGGCAGAACCTGAACTTCGCCGTCCCGGTCACCGAGCTCACGCGGCTCACCCAGAACACCCCCGGGCGCATCGCCTTCAACGGCGACCTGCGCTTCGGCGGCGGCGATACCGGCGGCCGCGGCACCACCGGCCGGCGCGACATCAGCGACCTGAACACCGCCTCGCTCCCGCGCATCACCACCGGGCAGTCGGCCGAGGGGCGGCTGACGGCCGCGGACTTCCGCCGGCCGGACGGCTCGTTCGCCGACGCCTACGTCTACACGGGCCGCGCCGGCGAGCGCATCACCGTCACGCTGACCTCCGACGACTTCGACACCTGGCTGGTGGTGGACGACCCCAACGGCCCGATGCGCGAGTACGACGACGACAGCGCCGGTGAGCTGAACTCCACGCTCACCGTCACCCTGCCGCACTCCGGGCAGTTCCTGATCGTGGCCAACTCGGCCACCGAGAACGCCACCGGGCGCTACCGGCTGACGGTGCGCGGCGCGGGCCGCGGCGACGTCGTGGCGGACGACGACGGGGGGCAGGGCGGCCGCGGCGGCTTCGAGGACATCGACATGAGCCGCGCCACCCGCATCACGGCGGGGCAGACGATGAGCGGGCGCCTGACCAGCGCCGACTTCCTGCTGAACGACAACACCTACGTTCACCCGTACGTGTACCAGGGCCGCGCGGGCGAGCGCATCACCGTCACGCTGCGCTCCAACTCGTTCGACTCGTGGCTGGTCGTCCGCGGCCCCGGCGGGTTCGACCAGCACAACGACGACGGCGCGGGCGGCAACGACTCGCAGCTCACGGTCACGCTCCCGCGCAGCGGCCCGTACCTGATCGCCGCCAACACGGTGGGGCAGCGCGACACCGGCCCGTACACCCTCTCGGTGCAGAGCGGCGGCGCCCGCCCCGCCCCGGGGCAGGACGACACCGGCGGGCGCGGCGTCGCCATCACCGACCTGGACTGGCGGCGGCTTCCCGCCATCCAGGCGGGGCAGTCGGTCGCCGGCCGCCTGAGCAGCACCGACGTGCTGCGCGACGACAACACGTACATGGACGGCTACGTGTACCAGGGCCGCGCCGGCGAGCGCATCACCATCACCCTGCAGTCCAGCGCCTTCGACGCGTGGCTGGTGGTGAACGACCCCAACGGCCCGCTGTACGAGCACGACGACGATTCGGGCGGCGGGAACAACTCCTCGCTGACGCTCACGCTGCCGCACTCGGGCCCGTACGTGATCGTGGCGAACTCGGTCTCGCAGGACACCGGCAACTACCTCCTCCGCATCCAGAGCAGCCGCCGGTAGCCCGCGCTCCGGCGCGGAGTACGAGTGTACGGAAGTACGGAATACGATGAACATCGCGCCCGCGGCCGCTCCGGCCGCGGGCGCGATGCTGTCTGCCACTCGGCACTCAGCACTCAGCACTCAGCACTCAGCACTCAGCACTCAGCACTTAGGACTTAGGACTTAGGACTTCCTGCCCCACTTCCGCACTTCCGTACTCCGGCGTGGTACACCCGTTGCTCTACCGCCAAGGCTTACCGACGGGTCAGGAGACAGAACAGACAATGGCATCCGCACCCCCGCTGCCGGCGGTCGACGAGCGCACCGTGGCCGCCGCCCGCGCCGCGCACGAGCTGCCCGTGCAGCGCTTCGTGCAGCCCGACGACGTGACCTGCGGCCCCACCTGCCTGCGGAAGGTCTACTCCTTCTACGGGCTGGACGTGGGGCTCGACGAGGTCATCGCCTCGCTCGAGCGCAACGAGGACGGCGGCACGCTTGCCGTGTTCCTCGGCATCTCCGCGCTGAAGCGGGGACTGCGCGCCCGCATCTACTCGTACGACCTGCGCATCTTCGACCCCACCTGGGCCCGGCTCCCGCACGCCCAGCTGGCGGAGAAGATCCACGCGCGCTTCCCGTACCTGAACGACGCCAAGCGCCTCCGCGCGGCGCAGGCCTATCTCCACTTCCTGGAGCTGGGCGGCGACCTGGCCTTCGAGGAGCTCACCCCGGCGCTGCTGAAGTCCATCATCGACCGCGAGCACCCGATCCTGGCGGGGCTGAGCGCCACCTATCTCTACCGCTACGCCCGCGAGCGCTGGGACCCCATGATCAACCGCCTGGTGGACGACGACGTGCGCGGCGAGCCCACCGGCCACTTCGTGGTGATCAGCGGCTACGAGCAGTGGGGGCGCCGCCTGATCGTCCTCGACCCCTTCGAGCAGATCCCCCCCGAACCGGGCGACGAGGAGAAGCTGGTGGTCGACGCCGACCGGCTGACCAACGCCATCCTGCTGGGCGACGTGACCTACGACGCGGTGCTTCTCGAGGTGTGGCCTGCGGAGGAGCCCCGCGCGTGAGCAGCCGCAGGCGGGTGCTGGTGGTGGTCTCGGACGCGCGCGACGCGGACGGGCTGCCGGGCGAGATGGTGGTGGACGCCGACCGCTACCTGGAAGGCGCGGGCGAGCTCTCCGATCCGCGCGCCACGGTGGTGAACCTCTGCCGCACCACGCGCTACGGGAGCCGCGGCTACTACGTCTCGCTGCTGGCCGACGCGCGCCGCCAGCAGGTGATCCCCACCGTCGACACCAGCGAGGGGCTGCACGAGCCGTACGGGCGCTTCCGCGCGCTCCAGGAGGCGGGCGTGGCCACGATCGACGCGGGGGAGATGAGCGTCCGCCGCCGCGAGCTGGGCCACGTCCACCCCATCCCCTCCGCCCGGCCGGGAGAGGGAGACGAGGAGCCGCGGCACCCCTTCCCCATTCCCGTGATCCGCGGCGGGGACGGGAGATGCCGCCCCGCCGCGCCCGAAGAGCTGGTGGAGACGCTGGTCTACCTGGGCACCTGCGCCGATCCCCGCTTCCAGCGCGCGGCGCTCGCCGTTTACCGCGAGTGGCCGGCGCCGGTGCTGCGGCTGCAGCTGGTGGAGGAAGACGAGGAGTGGAAGGTCACGCAGGTGGCCGCCGTCCCCCCGCACCACCTGGACGTCGACGAGAGAAAGCACCTGGTGCGCGCGCTGGCCGACGAGCAGCGCGTCCTCCGCCGCGGCCGCGAGGCGCCGCGCGAGACGGTGCGCGCCTCCATCGCCGTCCTCGTCGACCCGGGCGACCCGTTCAGCCCCTCGTCGCCCGAGACCATCGATCGGCTGGAGCGGGTGGCGTCGCGGCTGAACGTGCACGTGGCCCGCATCGGGCCGGGCGACATGCGCAAGCTGCCCGAGTACGACGCGCTCTTCATCCGCTCGCTCACCGGCGTCTCCGAGCCCGCCTTCCAGTTCGCCCTGCGGGCCGAGGCGCTGGACATGCCCGTGGTCGACGACCCGCAGTCCATCATCCGCTGCGGCAACAAGGTCTTCCTGGAAGAGCTGCTGCGCCGCGAGGGGATCCCCACGCCGCGCACCCTCATCGTCACCCAGACCACGCCGTGGGCCACGCTGCAGTCGCTCGGCCTCCCCTTCGTCATCAAGCTCCCCGACGGCTCCTTCTCCGCCGCGGTGCACAAGATCACCAGCCGCGACGAGTTCCGGCGCCGCTCGAAGGAGATGTTCGCGCGCTCGCCGCTCCTCATCGCCCAGGAGTTCCTTCCCACCGACTTCGACTGGCGGGTGACGGTGCTGGGCGGGCGGCTCCTCTTCGCCTCGCGCTACTTCATGGCGCGCGGGCACTGGCAGATCCGCACCGAGGTGAAGGGCACCGAGCGCTACGGAAAGGTCGAGGCCGTCCCCCGCGGCCAGGCCCCCGCCGCCGTGGTGGAGACCGCGCTCCGGGCCGCCTCGCTCATCGGCCGGGGGCTGTACGGGGTCGACTTGAAGGAGACGGAGCGCGGGCCGGTGGTGATCGAGATCAACGACAACCCCAACCTCGACGTCGGCTACGAGGACGCGGTGGACGGGAACGTCATCTACGAAGACATCGTGAGCTTCTTCGTGCAGCGCATCGAGGAGGGATCTCCGTCACCGGCGGCGAACGGGGATGGAGACGGAGCCGGGCTGGCTTCCATCCGCCGCCCCGTGCAGGTGAAGGCGCAGGGCGACGGCGGCGCCAGGGGATACCGCGCCTTCGAGGTGGCGGGGATGGAGCTGGAGTACCCCACAGTGGACCGCGACCTGAACGTCGTCTCCCTGGTCGAGCCCGCCTTCCGCATCCTGGCCGGGCGGGGAACGAGCGACGTGCACCTGGGCGCCCTGGGCTTCAGCAACGAGATCGCCGACCACGTCTTCGAGGTGAAGACCACCGCGCCCGTCCGCTCCCTGCGCCAGGCCGAGGAGGTGCTGTACGAGGGCGTGCAGCGCTTCACCGCCGTGCTCCGCGACGAGTTCGACGCGCGGCTGATGCCCACGGGGATGCACCCCTGGTTCGACCCGCGAAAGGGGCGGCTCTGGGCGCGCTCGGGCGGCCGCATCTACGGCACCTACGAGCGCCTGTTCGACGTCCGCACGCACGGCTGGATGAACGTGCAGGCGTCGCACCTCAACCTCCCCTTCGGCAGCGAGCGGGAGACGCTGGCGATGCACACGGCCGCGGCGCTCCTCATCCCCTACCTTCCCGCGCTGGCGGCCAGCACGCCCATGTTCGAGGGCGACCTGCGGCCGCACGCCGACTCGCGGCTGGCGTGGATCCTGGAGCACCAGGCGCGCATCCCCGAGAGCTGCGGCCAGCTCGTTCCCGAATACGTGGAGAGCTTCGGGGATTACCGGAAGAACGTCCTCGGCCCGATGTACGCCGCGCTCGACCGGCTCCCCGGCGACACCTCGGCCATCCGCCACGAGTTCCTGAACGCCCGCGGCGCCGTCTTCAAGTTCTCGCGCCGGGCGATGGAGGTGCGCGTGCTGGACACGCAGGAGTGCGTGCGGATGGACGCCGCCATCGCCGCCTTCGTCCGCGCCGCGCTGAAGGAGATGACCAGGCGGGTGCTGGCGGGGCGCATCGTCCTCCCCCCGCACGAGCTGCTGGTGGAGGACTTCCGCGCCACCATCCGCGACGGCAGCGCCGCCGTGGTGACCGCCCCGCACGTCCCCGTGGAGCGCGACGAGACCGGCCGCACCGACGTCCGCGCCGTCCTGCGCGAGCTCCTGGCCGTCGCGCGCAAGGGCGCGCGCAAGGACGAAGCGCCGTACCTGGAGCTCGTCGCCGGTGTCATCGAGCGCGGCTCCCTCTCCGAGTGCATCCGCTCCGCCCTGCGCCCGTACGAGGAAGGGCCGGACGAAGACTTCACCGAAGCCGCCCGCCGCATCTACATCGAGCTGATGGACTGCCTCGAGGCCAACGAGCCCTGGCGCGGCCGGGGGCTCTGAAATCGGACAAGAATGGACGAGCTTGACACGAAGCTCAACCTCCATCAAGTTTACTTCATCCGACCGCCGGTAGGCCGGCATGCATGCCCGGTCCCTCCCCAAACGTGACATCCCGGGGAGGGATCTCTGTTTTTTCCGCAACCGATCCGGATCAGTCAGAATCGCCCGCGGCGAGTCGTTCCGATGGCGAGCCGCCGCGCGGACCGCGTGACGGCCCGTCATCGCCCTTTCATCCGAATCACCTCCACCGCGGAGGTTCTCCCGATGCAGCAACGACTCGTCCGCATCCTCCCGCTCCTCCTGCTCGCCGCGGCGGTTCCGCCGGCGGCGCGTGCGCAGCAGGCCGCGGCCGACCTCACCGTCATCGTCGCCGACACCACCACGGGGCAGCCGATCGCGGGAGCGAGCGTCACCGCCGGCCGCGCGCGCGGCGAGACCAACGCCCGCGGCGAGGCCGTCTTCCGTGCCGTTCCCGCCGGGCCGGTCACGGTCGAGGCGCGGCGGCTGGGCTACCTTGCCGGCCGCACGCAGGCCACCGTGCAGCCCGGCGCGGCACAGACCGTCTCCGTGGCGCTGGGGCTGGACCCGGTGGTGCTGCGGCGGCTGAACGTCACGGCCGCCACGCTCCCGCGCTCGCCGCTCCTGCGCGACTTCTACATCCGCAAGGCCACCTGGGGAAGCGGCCGCTTCCTCACCCGCGACGACTTCGGCCCCGACGGGCGCGGGCGGATGTCCGACGCCATGCGCCGCATCCCCGGCGTGTACATCACCAGCGACGGCGGGCGGCCGCTGCTGCGCTTCGGCAAGAACGTCCCCGAGATCGTGGGCGGCGAGTGCGAGCCCATCTTCTACCTCGACGGCACCCGCTACGGCCCCGTGAACGACCTGGACCACGAGTTCCAGGGGCTGCTGATCGAGGGCGTGGAGATTTACAACGGCGCGCGCATCCCGCCGCAGTTCAACGGCGCCAACAGCGGGTGCGGGGTGGTGGTGGTCTGGACCCGGCGCACCCTCGCGTCGTAGGCGGAAACGGCGAACGGCGGGATGCGGGCGTGTTGGGCGCCGGGGCGCCCAAACGGGCTGCGCGCGCCGTAGGCAACGATACGGCTGTTGCCAACGGCGCCGGGCCCCCGGCGGGTTCGTCTCCGCCGGGGGCCCGTCTCGTCTTCCGAAGCATTCGCGCCGCCGCCCCGCCGGGTTCCCGGCCCTGCGGGCGCGCATCCCTCACGCAATGGGGCATTTACGCGCACCTCTCGCGTCCGGCGGTGGGCGAACGCGTCCGCGGCCCCTTCCCTCTGCGGCGTATAACGTTACATTCTGTCCCGGAGAGGTTCCCTAACCAGACGGTTTGTATAAGATTGTCTCCACGTCCGCGCACTTGCCCATCCGGTGTGGCGTAACAGGAACATTTCGCTTGCGCCCGGTTATCTTGCGCCGTACGCTTCCGGGATCTGTGCAACCGGCCCTGCCGACCCCGCCCGAACCCGACATGCAGCTCACCTCACGCAGCCGCACACGCAAACCGGCTCCCAACCGGCGGCAGCGCGTCCCTCCGGCCCTCACGCGCGGCATCGAGCGCGTGGACGCCATCTCCATTCTCGACGAAATCCCCGGCGACCTGGGCCTCGTGCTCTGGCGGTCGGTTCGCAACGTGCTGCTCTGGGCCGAGACTCCGCCCACGGGCCGCGCGTCGCTTTTCGCGGGTGACGCCGCCCGCACGCGCCAGCAGGAGCTGGGCGTGATGGACGCCGACCCCGAGCTGCAGGCCCCGCTCTCCATCTTCGCCGACCTCCTCCGCCACCCCGCGCGGGCCGACATGCTGCGCCTGGTGAACGCCTGCCGGCGCGTGGCCGTGTGGGCCGAGTGGCGCGGCGCGCTCCGCACCTCGCTCGAGTTCTCGCAGGCCGCCGCGCTGGTCTCGCCGGACTCGGCGTCGCTCGCGTACGCGGTCGGCCGCGTGGCCCGCCGCCTGGCCGACTACGACCGCGCGGAGAGCTGGTACACGCGCGCGGTGGTGCAGGCGCGCGAGAGCCGCGAGTGGCGCTCGTACGCGTCGGCGCTGGCGGGCATGGGCAACCTGCACATGCAGCGGGGCAACTACCCCGCCGCCAAGCGCGCGCACCTGCGCTGCCTGAACGCCGCCGAGCGCCACCACGTCCCCGACCTCGTCGGCGCCGCCTACCACAACCTGTTCAGCGCGGAAGTGGAAATGCAGGCGGGGCTGGAGGTCGACACCCTCGCAGCCCGCGCGCTGGAAGCATATGGATCGAACACCACGGCCATTCAGCGACTGGCGCACGACGTGGCGCACCACTGGAACCTTCGGGGTCAGTTCCAGGGCGCGTTGAATGTGGCGCTCGCATTGGAGCCGGTGGTAGACGACCCCTCCGTCCGACCCATCATTCAGAGTCTGATCGCCCGCGCCGCGGGGGGGGTTGGCGACCGGACGAAGTACGATGCCGCGGTCAGCCATGCGGATGAGCTGCTCAGCAACCCCGCCGTTCCCGAAGAGCTGGCGGCGCGCACGCTCCTGGGACTCGCGCATGGCGCGCTGAACCTGGGCGACATGCGCGCCGCGGCCGGTTATGCCGACGAGGCGGTGTCGATCGCCCGCAAGCGGGCGGAGGGGCGTGTCGTCCTTGAAGCCGAAGCCGTGCTCGAAGCGGCCACCCGGCATGCGGCCGCTCGGCGGATGGCAGCCACAGCAAAGGTGCCGGCGGCGCCCGCGCTCGCGGCCGATATTGTCCGGGTGCTCACCTCTGGCAAACTGGAGATGGTGGCCGCCTGAAGCGTCAGTGACCGCTGCCGATGGTTCCCCCGCTGCGGCTCGTCGTATCGGTGGCATCCCCGTCGCGGGCGGTGGTAGCCGGGGTCCGGCGGCTGGAATCCACGGAGGTCGGGCTCTGGCTGCAGGCAACGGCGCTGGCGAGGACAAGCGCGAACAGAACGGCGAACCGGATCTTCATCTGTACTTCCTGTAGTGATTTGGGGGAGGCGTCGCGGGAGATGACCGCGCATGCGGCGGAAACTATCCCCCAGATGGACGGAGAGGTCGGACATCAGCACCCGTAAATCGATATTTTCCCGCCACATTGGTCCATCTGCACCACTCTGGTGCTGCAGTTCATCCCGCAATTCCAGCTTTTCATCCCACTGAGCCATCCTTGAAGGCGTCTTAGGCCCGGACCGGTTCTCTCCGGGCTGGCGCGGACGCGGGTGCGCGCGGCAGCTTTTCGCCTTTCGCCGCGAGCTTCGCGCGCGCAGGACCAACCCTCCGCCCCCGCGACCATGTCCACCCGCCCTGGCACCGCTCCGAACGTCGCGCAGATCGAGGCCGCCTTCACCCGCAAGCGCGAGGAGCTGGGCGTCCGCGCCGCGTTCCCGCCGGAGGTGCTGGCCGCGGCCGAAGCAGCCGCGCGACGCGATCCATCGGGCGCGCCGGGGCGCGCGGACCTCACCGGCATCCCCTTCGTCACCATCGACCCGCCGGGGAGCCGCGACCTGGACCAGGCGCTGCGGCTGGAGCGCGCGGGCGACGGGTTCCGCGTCTGGTACGCCATCGCCGACGTGGGCTTCTGGGTGGAGCGCGGCGGCCCCATCGAGCGCGAGGCGTGGCTGCGCGGGGTGACCTTCTATGCGCCCGACTGCCGGCAGCCGCTGTACCCCTCGATGCTCAGCGAGGGCGCGGCCAGCCTGCTGCCGGACGCGGTGAAGCCCGCCTTCGTCTTCGCCTTCGAGCTGGACGCGCGCGCCGAGATCGTGTCGTGGACGATGGAGCGGGCGCTGGTGCGGAGCCGCGCGCAGCTCACCTACCAGCAGGCGCTGGAGCACGTGGAGGGCGGCGGGGCGAAGTTCCGCGGCCAGCCGTGGGCCGACTCGCTCACCACGCTGAAGGCGTTCGGCGAGCAGCGGCGCCAGCGCGAGGTGGAGCGCGGCGGCGTGTCGCTCCCCATCCTCACGCAGCACGTGGAGCGCGCGGCGGCCGCGCGGCTGGGCTACGAGCTGGAGTACGAGCAGCCCAGCGCGTCGGAGGACTGGAACTCGCACGTTTCCCTGCTCACCGGGCACGCGGCGGCACTGAGGATGGTCGAGGGGAAGGTCGGCCTCCTCCGCGTCCTTCCGCCCGCCGAGGAGGGCGCGATCGCCGCCTTCCGGCGCGCGGCGCGGGCGCTGCGCTTCCCCTGGCCGCCGACGATGTCGTACGCCGAGTTCATCCGCTCCATCGACCTGAAGAACCCGCTCGCGGCCCCGCTCGTCTGGCAGGCCAAGCGGGTGATGCGCGGCGCGGACTACCTCGCGTTCGACGGCGAGGTGCCCGCCGACGCCGAGCATCACGCGCTGGCGATGCTGTACGCGCACTGCACGGCCCCGCTCCGCCGTCTGGCCGACCGCTACGTGCTGGAGCTCGTCGCCGACCTGTCTGCCGGGCGCGCCCCGGACGCGGAGAACCGCGCGCGGCTTCCCGAGCTGGCCAGGGTGATGAACGAGACGGAGACGCGCGGCGGCAAGCTGGAGCGCGCCGTGGTCGACATCGCCGAGGCGTGGATGCTGAGCGGGCGCGTGGGCGAGAGCTTCGGGTCCACCGTGCTGGGGATGCACGACGGCAAGGTCGAGGTGCAGATCGAGGATCCCCCCGTGCGCGCCATCGCCGCGCGCGGCGAGCACACGAAGTGGCTGGACCTCGGCGAGCACGTGCAGGTGAAGCTGACCGACGTCTCCGTGGACGAGGGGGAGAGCCACTTCGAGGTGGTATAGCCGATCGCGACGCGCATCGACTTCCAGTGTGCGGCGTCCTCGCGACGACCTTGAGGTGATGCGGCGGAACCGGGGGAGAAAGCGACGCGGCGGCCGGAGGAAAATCCCCCGGCCGCCGTGCTTTTATCGTGATGGAGATCCGTCGCCCCGCTATCCCGCCGCGGGCTTCCCGCCCTCCTTCGAAGAGCCGCCGCCGAAGAGGCGCTTCGCGGCCGCGGCCAGGGCGATCACGCCGGCGACGATCGCCTTCTTGGCCGCGAGCAGCCCCAGCAGCAGCACCTTGAAGAAGCCCGCCTTGGCCGCCACCGTTCCCGCCACCAGCGCGCCGATGCCGTACGCCGCCACCTTGTCGCCGCCGGTGAAGTCGGCGTAGCGGTGGCCCTCGTTGAAGTCCACGAAGCCCAGCACGCCCTGCATGTCGCGCTCGATCTCCGGCAGCTGCGACATCCCGGCCACCGCGTTCAGCGAGAGCACGCCGCGGCGCCCCAGCACGCGCACGTCGTAGTTCAGCGCGTGCTCGCCATCCGCCGCGCCCACCTCGGCCAGCTCGCGCGCCCAGTACAGCTTGTGCGTGGCCACGTCGTAGCGCGGGCGCGCCGCCCACCCCACCAGGTCCAGCGTGGCGTATCCCTGCCGCGCGCGCTCGGCGTTGTCCTCGCGCGTCTCCTGCTGCATCTGCCGCAGCATCTCGTCGTAGTCGATCTTTTCCGCCTCGTCGTCCTTCACGTAGCCGTCGTCGCGGTACGTCACCACCACGCCCCACCCGGCGCTGTCCACCGGGCTCCGCGCGGGCACGATCATCCCGAGCGGGTGCGAGGTGCCGGGCGGGTTCCCCCATCCCTGCACGATCACCCGCTCGGCGTTCTCGCCGTCCAGGAAGCGGTAGCCCTCCGGCAGACGGATCGTGGCGATTCCGCCCGGCAGGCTGATGGTCCCGGTCTGGTAGTGCAGCGTGGCGTCGAACTCCGCGGGGGTGAACGAGTCCTGCGCGGCCGGCTGCGGCGGCGCCTGCCCGTGCAGCGCGGCGGGAACGAGAACGGCGGTGAGAAGGACAATGCTCCTGCGCATCGGGGTGGGCTCCGGTGGGATGGTGGGATGGACCGGCGGGAGGGAACCAGCAGTCGCTCCAAATTGTCCGTTCGTGACATTCTCCGCAATCCCCGCGATCGCCTCCGCGGGATGTCCGGTCCACCGCGAAGTTCGACACCGAAACGAAGCGGGGGGACGATGCGCATCTGCATCGTCCCCCGCTCCCGTTGCGTCCCGGCGAGGCTCAGTAGTACGGGTTGGCCCCGGAGTCGTGGTCGGTGACGTCGATGATCTCGTGGATCTCCGGCACCTCCTCCTTCACCATCCGCTCCACGCCCATCCGCAGCGTGGCGGCGCTGGCGCTGCATCCCTGGCACCCGCCGCTCATCCGCACCCAGATGGTGTCGTCGCTCACGTCCACCAGCTCCACCGCGCCGCCGTGCGCCGCGATGCGCGGGTTCACCAGCGTGTCCAGCACCCGCTGCACGCGGTCGGCCAGCGGGCCGCTGACCCCGGGGTTGCCGGAAAGCGTGGGCGGGGGGATGAAGCGCGGTTTCGGCGTGTCCACGCTGAACCCGCCGTCACCTTCGTTCCAGTCGATGGTGGCGCCGCTCAGCAGGTTGCTGGTGTCCAGGTTCAGCAGCACGCGGATGCCGTCCAGGTTGATGGCGATCTCCGTCTTCTGCTTGTCCTCGCGTTCCACCAGCGAGATGGCGTACTCGCGCTCCAGCGGGCTGCGCGGCTCGTCGCCGGCCGCCACGCCGATGCGCAGCGCGGGGTCGCGCACCACCTCGGCGTCCACCAGCGACTGGATCTTGGCGCGCGCGGTGTCGGTGAGCTCGATCATGTCGGTGCTTTCCACGGCCGCGGCGCGGCCGCCAGTCTCATGAAACCACGGGGTTGGGGCGTGTTCCGCGCCCGAGGCGCGGAACCGGGCTGCGCGCGCCGTAGGGCACGGTACCACTGTGCCCAACGGCGCCGGGCCGGCTGCGGCGAAACTGCCCGCCTCCGCCGTCCCGGCCCTGCGGGCGCGCATCCCTCACGCAGAGCCGGGAGCGCCGCGTCGAAGCCGCGCGGAACGGTTGCACGGCATACACCCCGCGTGCGGGTGCGTTCGGCCGTGGCGTGAAAGATATCGCGCGCCGCCCCCCAGCGGGAGCGGCGCGCGATTTCATCGTGCAATCGGCGGCGACGATCAGGGCTTTCTGCCCTTCCCGTGCCCCCGGCCGTTGTCGCCCGGCGCGGGAACGGAGGCGGGCGGGCCGCCGCCGTTGGCGCGCCCCCCGTGCGCCGCCGCGTTCGCCGGGCCGCGCACGTCCGGCGGGCCGCGGCGGGCGGCGGCGTTGCCGGAGTTCCCGCGCGTGTCGCCGGGAAGGCGGCGCAGCGCCTCGGGGCCGCGCGCCAGCGCCGCCGTCACCCGCTGCAGCGCCTGCTCCGATGCCACCCCTTCCCTCACCAGCTCCGTCAGCACGGCGATGGCCACGGCGCGGCGGTCGGGCGCCGCCTGGCGCGCCAGGCGGCCCAGCACGCCGGCATCCACCCCGGCCTCCACCGCGTCGGCTCCCACGCTCAGGTCCGCGGCGGTGAGCGCGGGCGCGGGCTGCTGGCCGCCCATGGCGCCGCGGGCGCGCTGCAGCGAAGTCAGCCGCCGCTCCACCGCCATGGCGATGCGGTCGTCCGGCACCCCCTTGGCGTGCCCCTCGGCCACCTTCGAGTCCAGCAGCGCCACCGGGATCCCCGCCTGCGCCGCGTGCTGCCGCGCCGCCTGGATCCGCTGCGCGGGCGTCTGGGCGCCCGCCCACGAGAGCGGCACCAGAAGCAGGGCGGCAGTAAGGATCAGGCGTCTCATCATCCAGGCTCCGAGGGATCCGGGCGTCCGCCCGTCTGCCCTGTACGACGAACAGATGTCCCGCCGCGTCACAACCTGATACGCATTCACGGGACCACCAGCACGGCCGAGGTCCCGCCGAACCCGTCGTCCACCGCGGGAACGCCCGGCGGGGTGAAGAAGGTCCCGTCCGCCGCCCGGAACCCGTAGTGGTGCGCGCCGGAATCCAGGCGGACGCTGGCCGTCCACTCGTCTCCCTCGGCCGTCATCGCCACCGGCTTCCACGCCGTGAAGTCGCCGATCACCGACGGCGCCTCGGGATAGTCCTTCCGCGGCAGCCGGAACACCGCCAGGCCGTTCGCCAGCGCCGGGAGATACGCCGGCGCGGCGGGCCCGGCCGGCCGCGGCGCCCGGCCGATGCGGTGGCTCACCTGCACCGTCCACGTGCGCCGCGGCGTGCTGAGGTAGACCGGGTCCATCGGCTCCTGCCGGATCCCCACCTCCAGCCGCGCATCTCCACAGCGGACGCTGCCGCCGACGCCGTACGCCAGCCGGGGAGACGGGAAGTCGGCGCCCGCCCACTCCCCCGCGTACGCCCAGCCGCCGTACCGCCCGCGCTCCACCTGCGCGGCCGCGCCCAGGTAGGGCCAGTCGCCGTCGCCCGCGTGCAGGAAGCGTCCCTCCGCGGTCAGCTCCACCCCCTCCGCCGCCGTGGCGATCAGCCGCGCCGACGACTCGCCGACCGCGCGCGAGCGGCCGGAGTCCACGCCCACGCCGGTGTTGTAGATCACCCCGCTGGCCAGCTCGCCGCGCAGCACGCCGCGCGCCCAGGTCAGCGTGGGCAGCGCCTCCAGCGTCACCCCGCCGCCCGACCTCACGCTGTCCGCCGCGCCGTAGCCGAAGACGTGCGCCCCCAGCGACGCCCCCGCCGTGAATTCTCCCCGGTCAACGCCCAGCCACGTTCCCGCGCCCGCCGCGCCCCACGCCGGCCCGTCGCCGCCGAGCGGGGTTCCCGCCTGGGCGTACAGCCAGCGCGCCGTGGCGCTGTCGCCGTACTCCACGCCGAGCGAGGCCACGGCGCCGCTCACGCGCGACGACACGGGGTCGCTCACGGCACGGCCGGCCGCGGCCTGCACCCACCACCCCTGCGCGGCCAGGGCGCAGGGGGGGAGCGAGGCGAGCAATGTGGTGAGGGGGATTGCGAAACGGCGGATCACGAAGCTCCGAGCGGGGGGAGCGAGATGCGGCTGTTGGTGCCTCCGAAGCTGTCGTCCACCTGCGGCGCGTTGGGATCGGGCATCCAGCGCTGCCCGTCGACCACGAAGGCGTAGTCGTGCACGCCGGGGCGCAGCGGCACCAGCGCGGTCCACTCGCCCGGCGCCGTCTCGCGCAGCGAAACCGCGGGCTTCCACCCGGTGAACGTTCCCGCGATGGCCACGGACCGGGCGTCCGGCACGCGGATGCGGAATTGGACGTACACCGGCGGCGCGTCCGGAGCGGCGGCCACGGCCGGGCCCACGCCGCGGAGCACCTCCGCCGGCCGCGCGTGCGGCCGCGCCAGCACCAGCGCGAGCAGCGCCACCATCGCGAACGCGAAGCCGTACGCCGGCCGCAGCATGAGCCGCACCGGCGTGGGCGACCAGAGCCAGCCGAGCAGCGCCGCGAGCGGGGAGCGGGCACGGCCGCGCGGCGCATCCGCCGGCAGCGCGGCCATCACCCGCGCCGTCAGGTCCGGCGCCGGCATCGCGCGCAGCCGCGCCGCCGCCGCGTCGATGCCCGTCGACAGGCGCACGGCTTCCGCGCGCTCCGCAGGGCTGAGCGCGTCCAGGGGCAGATCGCCATCCAGGAAGGCGTTGATTCGCTCGTTCATCGTCGTCGTGGCCGCCCCGTGGCGACGTGGGAACTCCCGATCAGCATCACGAAGCAGACGATTTGCGCCCCTGCCGCGTCACCGAAAAGGGGATGTGCGTACGAATCTAGCACCGCCGCCCGTTGAAATCCACGAGCCCGGATCGCCGTCCGCGCGGGGCGCGCGTAGCTTCACTCCCTCACGCATCTACCGATTACGGAAGTGATGGAAGACATGTTCCTGCAGGTGATCTCGGTCCTGGACGCGCTGCTGATCCTGGGCGCGTACTTCGGCTACCAGCGCGGGTGGCTGGGCAAGGAGCAGCGCCTCTACTCGGCCATGAACGCGCTCGGCGGCGCGATCCTCACGTGGGTGGCGCTGGCCGACGGCCGCTGGGGGTTTGTGCTGGTCGAGGGCGCATGGACGCTGCTGTCCATCCCCGCCCTCATCCGCCCGCCGAAACCCGCGCCCCGGTGAAGCACGGGCCAGCCGGCACGTCGTCCGCGATGCCGAACAGTGAGAAGCAGAGAGGCGCGGCACCCCGCCGGGGTGCCGCGCCCTGTCGATCGCTGCGCCGGGCGATGCCGCTACTGCATCACCGGCAGCGCCTTCCCGTTGCCGTTGCCGCCGCCGGAGTGGCCGGCGCCCAGCGGCACCTTGATGCAGGCGACGAAGTGGCCGCCGCCCTTGTCGGCCAGCGGCGGAACGATCTCCGCGCAGTCCTGGTCCTTCAGCGGGTGCTGGCAGCGCGGGTGGAAGGGGCACCCGCTGGGCGGGTTCGCCGGCGAGGGAACGTCACCCTCCAGCACGATGCGGCTGCGCTTGGCCCGCGGGTCGGGGATCGGCACCGCGGAAAGGAGCGCCTGCGTGTACGGCATCAGCGGGTTGCGGTACAGCTCGTCGCTGTCGCACAGCTCCACGATGCGCCCCAGGTACATCACCGCCACCCGGTCGGCGATGTGCTCCACCACGCTCAGGTCGTGGGCGATGAACAGGTAGCTGAGGCCGAACTGGTCCTGCAGGTCCTGCAGCAGGTTGATCACCTGCGCCTGCACCGACACGTCCAGCGCCGACACCGGCTCGTCGCACACGATCAGCTCCGGCTCCACCGCCAGCGCCCGCGCGATCCCCAGCCGCTGCCGCTGCCCGCCCGAGAACTCGTGCGGGTAGCGCACCGCGTGCTCCGGCCTCAGGCCCACCACCCGCAGCAGCTCGGCCACGCGGTCGGCCGCCTTCTGCCCCTTCGCCAGGTTGTGGATGGCCAGCACCTCGCGGATCATGTCGCCCACCGTCATCCGCGGGTTCAGCGAGCTGTACGGGTCCTGGAAGACGATCTGCGCCTTGCGCCGCAGCCGCCGCAGCTCGCCGCGGTCCATCTGGTAGATGTTCTTCCCCCCGAAGCTCGCCTCGCCCTCCGTCGGCTCGATCAGCTTCAGGATGGTGCGCCCGGTGGTGCTCTTGCCGCACCCCGACTCGCCCACCATCCCCAGCGTCTCGCCCTTGCGCAGGAAGAAGGAGACGCCGTCCACGGCCTTCACGTCGCCCACGTGGCGGTTGAACAAACCCTTGCGGATGGGGAAGTACTTCTTCAGCCGGCGCACGACCAGGAGCGCGTCGGGCGGCGGCTCCATCTCGTCGGGCGTCTGGCCGCGCAGGTCGCTGTCGCCCTTGGCCGGCGGCAGCTCGCGCCGCTCCGGCCGCTCGGGAACCAGGTCGATGCCGTCGCCCTGGCGGGTGTGCGCCTCGGCCGTGTGCGGATGCGTGACGCCCTCGCCCACCAGCCCCTCGGCGGGCGGGCGGCCCACCGGCGGGTCGCCGCCGGGGCCGCGGTTGCCGTCGCCCGCGCCCGCGCCGCCGGCGGGGGTGCGTCCCTCGGGCGTGCTCACGAGCCCACCTCCCCGGCTTCGCCCGCCACGGGCGTGTCGGCGCCGGTCCCCGTCACCGCGCCCGCGGGGGTGAAGCCGCCGCCCGCGCGCCGTACCTCCTCGCGCCTCTCGGGATACTTCACCAGCCAGCACTTGTTGCGTCGCCCGGGGCCGATCTCGAACAGCGGCGGCTCCTCGCGCTCCGTCTTCTCCCACCCGTACGGGCAGCGGTCGCGGAAGCGGCACCCCGCCGGCCAGTTCGTCGGCGACGGCACCACGCCCGGGATCACCGCCAGCCGCTCCACCTCCTCGCCCAGCTTGGGCATGGAGCGCAGCAGCCCCTCGGTGTAGGGGTTCTGGGGGTCGTGGAAGACGTCGTCCACCGGCCCCTCCTCGAACACCTGGCCGGCGTACATCACGATCACCCGGTCGCAGGTCTCGGCCACCACGCCCAGGTCGTGGGTGATCAGGATGATGCTCATCCCCAGCTCTTCCTGCAGCCGGTTCAGCAGCTCCAGGATCTGCGCCTGGATGGTCACGTCCAGCGCGGTCGTCGGCTCGTCGGCGATCAGCAGCTTGGGGTTGCATGCCAGCGCCATGGCGATCATCACCCGCTGCCGCATCCCGCCCGAGAGCTGGTGCGGGTACTCGTCCACCCGCTGGTGCGGGATGGGGATCCCCACCAGCTGCAGCATCTCGATGGCGCGGTCGCGCGCGTCGCGCTTGTTCAGGTTCTGGTGCAGCCGGAGCGACTCCACGATCTGCTCGCCCACCTTGAACACGGGGTTCAGCGAGGTCATGGGCTCCTGGAAGATCATGGCGATGTCGTTGCCGCGGATCTGGCGCATCCGCCGCTCCGGGGCCTTCACCAGGTCCTCCATCTCTCCCGCCTCGTTGCGGAAGAGGATGCGCGAATCCGGCTGGATCTGCCCCGGCGGCTGCGGGATCAGGCGCATGACGGAGAGCGAGGTCACGGACTTGCCGCTCCCGCTCTCGCCCACGATCCCCAGCGTCTCGCCCGGATTGACGTGGAAGCTCACCCCGTCCACCGCGCGCGCCAGCCCGGCGTCGGTCTTGAACCAGGTCCGCAGGTTCTCCACCTGCAGGATCGGCCCCGCCCCCGCCCCGGCCGGCCGCACCACCCGCGCTTCGTCGATCTGCGTCAAATCAGCCCCCACGCTTCATACGCCATCCATTCATCGGGCTCGGCAAGCCAGAGCCAGGCGACCTCGATCCAGAACCCGGGAATTGCCTCGCACGTAAGCCGCGCCGGCGATCCGGGCTCCACCGGCTCGTACGCCCCGGCCGACAGGCGGTACGCTTCGGCCGTGCGCAGCACCGGGTCGAGCAGCCAGTAGTCGCGAACACCCGCCCGCTCGTACTCCCGCAGCTTCTCGATGCGATCACGCGCGCGGCTCTCGGGGCTCACGACCTCGACGGCGAGATCGGCGGGTCCATTCAGAAACGTCCCCTGGATCCGGGAGATGTGCTCCGGTGCCACGTACGCCACGTCGGGCACGCGGCTGGACATTCCGGGCCCGAGCTTCATCTGGAACTCGCCGTGGAACACGCGGCCGCCGATCTTCCTGCGGCGCAGAAAGCCGCGGAGGACCGCGTAGATGAACCCCGAGACCGCGTCGTGCCGCTCGGAGACGGGGCTCATCGGCACCACCTGCCCATCCACCCATTCCGCATGCGTATCCTCGTCGAGCGTGGCGAGGAAATCCTCGAATGAGATGCTTCCCGGATGCTCCATCGCAGGCAGGCTCATGGCCGCCTCCCGTTCGTGCAGATCGATCGTGTCCATGGCCTCGGCATCGAGCGCCGCGGCTGCTTCCAATCCACCCACCTCGTTCGCCGTCACGTCCTGAGCCGCGGGTCCAGGGCATCGCGGAGACCGTCGCCCAGCAGGTAAAGGCGACCAGCGTTACCACTCTGCCATCTCGCCGGGGTTCGCGTGGAAGCTCACCCCGTCCACCGCGCGCGCCAGCCCGGCGTCGGTCGTGAACCAGGGCCGCAGGTTCTCCACCTTCAGGATCGGCCCCGCCCCCGCCCGGGCGCCGCGCCACCCGCGCTTCGCCGATCTGCGTCAAATCAGCCCCCACGCTTTGAACGCGCCCCATTCATCGGAGCCCTGTCGCCAGAGCCGCGCCACGCGGATCCGGAAGCCGCGGCGCGGACGTCCACGGTGCACCCCCCGGATACGGCATCAAGCCAGCCCCCACGCCTCGAATGCCTTCGCTTCGTCCGGCAGCTCCGCCCACAGCCACGCGGGATCGATCCAGATGCCGGGAAGAACCACGCTGCGCATGCGAGGCGGGTCGCCCGCGGGCACGGGCTCGTACGCGCCGCTGGCCGCCAGAGTGTGGACCTCCGCCGTGCGCCGCGCCGGGTCCACCCACCAGCACTCGGCCACCTCTTCCAGCGCGTACTCGCGGAGCTTCTCCTGCCTGTCTCCGGCCTGGCTCCCGGGGCCCACCACCTCCACCACCAGGTCGGCCGGCCCGTGCTCGAACCGCACGCCCCAGTGCTGCACGGTCGCGGGGCCCAGGTAGACCACGTCGGGCTCGCGGCGGCCGCCTTCCCGCTGCATCGGTTCCGGCGCGTGGAGCAGCACCCCTCCCAGCTTCTGGTGGTTGATCCAGCCGCGCAGCGCCGCCGCGAGGAAGGCGGTGATGCGCGCTCGCTCCTCCTCTAGCGCCGCAACCGCGCCCTCCGCGTCTCCGGCCTGCGTCAGATCAGCCCCCACTCCTCAAAGGCCGCCCACTCGTCGGGCGCCTCCGACCACAACCACGCGGGATCGATCCACAGCCCGGGCAGCACCACGCTGTTCAGGCGGGGAGGATCGCCCGGATCCACTCGCTCGTACACGCCGCCCGGCGAGAGCGCGTACACGTCCGCCGTCCTCTGCGCCGGGTCGATCAGCCAGTACTCCCGCACCCCCGCGGCCTCGTACTCGCGGAACTTCTCCCGGCGGTCGCGCGTGCGGCTCTCCGGGCTCACCACCTCGATCACCAGGTCGGCGGGCCCTTCCACGTAGCGCTCGCCCCACCGCGCCATCGTCGCCGGGCTCAGGTAGATCACGTCGGGCTCGCGCCCGCTGCGCGCCAGCTTCATCTGCGCGGGGGCGTGCAGCACGATCCCGCCCAGCCGCTTCCGGTTCGCGTACCCCCGGAGCGCGGCGAGAAGGAATGCCGTGATCGTCAGATGCTCCTTCGACGGCGGAGTCACCGGCACCACCTGCCCGTCCACCCATTCCGCATGCGTCCCCTCGTCCACCGTTGCGAGGAAGTCCTCGTACGAGATGCCGTTCGGGTACTGCAGCGCAGGCAGGCTCATGGCCGCTTCCTGTTCGTGCGATCGATCGTGTCCATGGCCTCGGCATCGAGCGCCGCGGCTGCTTCCAATCCACCCACCTCGTTCGCCGTCACGTCCTCAGCCGCGGGTCCAGGGCGTCGCGGAGGCCGTCGCCCAGCAGGTTGAAGGCGACCACCGTCACCACGATGGCGATGCCGGGGAAGGTGGCGATCCACCACGCGTTGATCAGCGCGTCGCGCCCGTCGCTGACCATGTTCCCCCAGCTGGGCGTGGGCGGCTGCACGCCCAGCCCCAGGAACGACAGCGACGCCTCGGTCAAAATCGTCTGCCCGATCCCCAGCGTGGCCGACACGATCACCGGCGCCATGGTGTTGGGGATCACGTGCCGGAAGATGATGCGCCAGTCGCCCATCCCCAGCGCCCGCGCGGCCTGCACGAACTCCCGTTCTCGCAGCGACAGCACTTCCCCTCGAACCAGACGCGCCGTTCCCATCCACCCCGTCAGCCCCAGGACGATGACCACCAGGTAGATGTTGGGCTCGAAGAGCGCGATCACCACGATCAGCAGCACTAGTCGCGGGAACGACAGCATCATGTCGGTGAAGCGCATGAGGATGCTGTCCACGATCCCGCCGAAGTACCCGGCGAAGGCGCCGATCAGCGTTCCCAGGGTGATGCTGATGGCGACGGCGATGAAGCCGATGGAGAGCGAGATCCGCGACCCGTACAGCACCCGCGAGAAGATGTCGCGCCCGAACTTGTCGGTGCCCATCAGGTGCTCGAGCGACGGGGCCAGGTAGCGCGACAGGATGATGTTCCCCTGCTCGGCCGGATCGTACGGCGCGATCAGCGGGGTGATGAGGGTGATGACGTACAGCAGGACCATCACCGCCAGCCCCGCCATCGCCAAACGGTTCTTCCTGAAGTGGCGCGCGGCGATGGACCACTGCCCGTCGCCGTGCAGCCGCCGCTGCTTGCGCGAGCGCACCGCCAGGTCGTAGAAGGCCCATCCCCACACCGCCGCGCCCAGCGCCACCAGCGCCACGATGGCCACCACGCCGTCCACCGGCATGCGGCGGCCGGTGAACACCGCGGCGATCTTGCCGCGCGCCAGGTAGGCCAGCGAGAGCGTGAAGGCCCAGGCGAAGAACAGCGTCATCCCGGCGATCCACTCGCCGCGGGCGAAGTGCCCCAGCCCGGGGACGACCGACATGGCCACCTGCGCGGGGGTGGCGGGCACGCGCCCGGTGCGCCCGGCGGCGGGGGTGGCCGTCTGCGCGATGGGCTCGGGCGGCATCTGCTCGGGAGTCACGGTCGCCGGCATGGGGCTACTCCGCGCGGATGCGGGGGTCGACCACCGCGTAGAGGACGTCGGAGACCAGGTTCCCCAGCACCACCATCGCCGCGATCACGAAGCTCGTGGCCATCACCATGGGGTAGTCGCGCTGCAGGATGGCGTCGACGATGGCGCGCCCCATCCCCGGCCACCCGAAGATCGTCTCCACCAGCACCGCGCCGGAAAGGAGGAAGGGAAGGTACAGCCCCAGCAGGGTGATGATGGGGATCAGCGCGTTCCTGAGCGCGTGCTTGAAGATGACCGTGCGCTCGGAGAGCCCCTTCGCCCGCGCGGTGCGGATGAAGTCCTGGTGGATGACCTCGAGCATGGAGCCGCGCATGTAGCGGGCGACGCCGGCCGCGTTCCCGATCCCCAGCGCCAGCGCGGGAAGGAAGAGGTGCTTGAAGCGGTCGGCGAACTTGCCGCCGGCGCTCATGTACTCGTATCCCACGCTGGTCATCCCGCTGGCGGGAAACTGCAGCCACCCGAAGTACGGCGCCCACCCGGGGTGCGCGCCCAGGATCTGGTTGGCCTTCATCGAGAAGAGCAGGATCAGCATCAGCGCGAACCAGAACGAGGGCATCGAATAGAAGAAGAGCGCCAGGAACGAGAGCACGTTGTCGGCCACCGAGTACTGCCGCACCGCCTGCACGATCCCGATCAGCATCCCCACCACGAAGATCAGCACCAGCGACAGCAGGGTCAGCTGCAGCGTGTTCCACAGCACCCCCGGCAGGATCTGGCTGATGGGCTGCTGCTGCCCGAACGAGTAGCCGAAGTTGCCGCGCAGGAAGCTCCACATCCACTTCAGGTACTGGATGTGGAGCGGCTGGTCGAGCCCCAGGTTGTGCCGCATCTGCTCGATCACCCGCGGGCTCACGTTCGGGTTCACGAACCTGGCCGTCGGGTCGCCCGGGGCGATGTGGATGATGAAGAAGATCAGCGTGAGGATCCCCAGCAGCAGCGGGATGGCCCCCAGGATCCGGCGCAGCAGGTACCCGATCATTCCTTCACCGCTTTCCCTTTGCCGTGTCGTTTCCGCCGCCCGCGGGCGCCGCTCCGCCCCGCGCCGGGCCCTGCAGGCTGCGCGGGATCCACCACTCCCACACGTTCTGGTACGCCCCGTAGGTGTTGATCCGCACCCCGCGGAGCCGGTTCCGCACCGCCGAGATGGCGTCGTAGTAATACAGCCAGGTATACGGCTGATCCTGCACGATTCGCTCCGCGGCGGCCCGCCAGAGCGGGTACGACTGCTCGTAGGTGGGCCTGGCCAGCGCCTCCTGCATCAGCCGCACCACCTCGGGGTTGTTGTACTGCACGATGTTGAACTGCGCCCCCGGCATGAACTCGGGGGTGATGTCGGGCGAGAGCTGCACGCCCCAGCTCCCCAGCGCCGCCTGGTACCTGTGCTCCGAGAGCGAGTTCTGGAAGGTGTTGAACTCCAGCGCGCGGAGCTGCGCGTCGACGCCCACCTTCTTCCACTGCTGCTGCACGATCTGGGTGACGTCGGCGCGGCGCGCGTTCCCCGAGTTGGTCTGCAGGGTAAAGGAAAGTGCGCGTCCGTCCCTGTCGCGGATGCCGTCGCCGTTGGTGTCCTTCCACCCCCGCGCGTCCAGGATGCTGTCGGCGCGCGCGGTGTCGTACGGGAGCGGGCGCACCGCCGGGTTGTCGCCCAGCCCCTTGAAGATGGGCGAGTAGGGCCCGGCGGCCGGCGTGGTCCAGTCCTGCATCTGCAGCGCCCGGATGATCCCCGGCACGTCGATGGCCAAACCCAGCGCGCGCCGCACCGCGGGGTCGGCGAAGGCGGGGTGCGCGCTGGGGAGGTAGGCGATGTATTCCCAGAAGCGCCCCTGCTCGCGCTCGATCCGGATCTGGTGCTGCGGGTCGCCCGCGCGGATCTGCGGCACCTGGTCGAAGCTGATCCCGCGCACCATGTCGGCGGTGCCGTTGCGCAGCTCCACCAGGCGCGTGGTGGGCTCGCCGATGATGCGGATGACGATGCGGTCCAGCCGGGGCTGCACCGGGAAGTACGGGTTGGGAACCAGGGTGATGCTCTCGCCGCGCCGCCACGCGCCCACCTTGAACGGTCCGCTCACCACCAGCCGGTTGGCCGGATCGTTCAGCGCCGGGTGCGTGCGGATGCTTCCCGGCGCCGCGTCCTGGTACACGTGCCGGGGGACGATGTTGGACGCGGTGGAGAACATCATGTCGGCGTAGCGGCGCTTGTAGTGGATCACCACGGTGCTGTCGTTCTCGGCCGTCACCGAGTCGATCTGCTCCACGTCGCCCTGGCGCGGCGACGCCACGGCGGGGTTGCCCATCATCTGGTAGGTGTACACGACGTCGGCCGCCGTCAGCGGCTGGCCGTCGCTCCACTTCAGCCCCGAGCGCAGGCGGAAGCGCATGGCGGTGGAGTCCGGGCCGGTGTACTCCCAGTGGTACGCCGCCGCCATGGGGTTGTCGTTGCTGGTGAGGTACTGGAGTCTCCCGTCGCGCCACTCGGGGCGGGTGAGCCCCATGTACATCACGTCCATCAGGTCGCTGTCCAGCGACGTCTGCCAGACCAGCGGCATGGGCTTCTCCATGTCGGCTGCCTCGACCAGCACGGCGGTGCCGCCGCGCTCGGGGGTGCCGCCGGGCTCCTGCGTGGTGTCGCGCTGGGCGGTGCCGCCGCCGCCGGAACGGTCACCGCCGCAGGCCGCGGCGAGCGCCGCCAGGAGGAGCGTGGCGGCGCGCGTAGTGAGGAGGGACCCGCCTGGGGTGTTCCGCATGGTCGTGTGGGGGTGGTGTGTGTGTCGGTTCGGGCCCTACCGTCCCGGGCGCCGCATCCGCGGGTCCAGGTACCACCGTGCCGCGCCCACCCAGTCGCCGCGGGCGTCGGGATGTACGTTGCGCAGCCGCTCGTGCACCCCCTCCAGACGCCGCGTGAAGAACAGGAAGGTGAACGGCTGGTCGTGCGAGATCTTGCGCTGATACTCGATCCACAGCGGCCTGGCCGCCGCGCGGTCGGCGATCTTGGGCAGCGTGTCCAGGTAGCGGTCGGTCTGCGGGTCGCAGTACCCCACCCACTGGAACGGCTCCTTCATCTTCCTGCACGAGAACAGGTCCGAGTCGTCGATACGGAACTCGGTCACCCACCCCACCACCGCGGCGTCGTAGTCGCGCGGCTCGCGCTGCAGCCGGTCGAGCAGCGACCCCCACTCCGCGAGGCGAGGCTGCACCGCGATCCCCACCGCCTTCAGCTGCGACTGCACGATCTCGGTGATGTCCTGCCGCTCGCGGTTGCCGCTGTTGGTATAGAGCGTGAAGGAGAACGGCTTCCCGTCCTTGTCCAGGATCCCGTCGCCGTTCGTGTCGCGCCATCCCGCCTCGGCGAGCAGGCGCTTCGCCCCCTCGGGGTCGTACTTCAGGTCCGCCCCCGCCTGGGGATCGTAGTTCCAGTAGAACGGGGGGACGGTGCTGTTGGCCAGCTGCCCGTATCCCCGGCGCACCCCCTGCACGATCGACTCGCGGTCGATGGCCATGGTCAGCGCGCGGCGGACGTTCACGTCCCTGAACAGCGGCTTGCGCTCGTTCCAAGAGATCACCGCGAACTGCCGGTCGGGGAAGGTGGCCAGGCGCGTGTTGGGGTTCTGCTCGATCTGCCCCGCCTGGTCGCTCGTGGGGGCGATGTAGTAGTCGATGTTCCCGTTCAGCAGCTCGGTGAGCAGCGTGGTGGGCTCGGGGATCGGGCGGAAGACGATGCGGTCGGCATACGGGCGCCCGCCCAGCTCGGCCGGCCAGCGGTCGTTGGCCTCGAACACCCAGCTCTGCCCCTCGGTGTGCGAGACGAACCGGAAGGGCCCGTTGCCGACGACGGCGCGGGTGGAGAAGGGCTGGTTGCGCATCTGCGCCGGCGCGACCCCCTTCAGGATGTGCTGCGGCGCCGGGGCGAACGAGCGCCACGGGTCCATGAAGTCGGCGTGCGGGGTCATCTTCACCTTGAAGGTGAACGAGTCCGGCACCGTCGCGTCGCCGTAGTGCGTCCAGAACGCCAGGTTGGGGAAGCCGGTGTCGGGGTTGCGGGCCAGGTCGTACGAGAACTTCACGTCGTACGCGGTGGTCTTCACCCCGTCCTGCCAGTAGATGTCGTTGCGCAGGTGGAAGGTGAGCTCGGTGGTGTCGGCGTTCACCTCCCAGCTCCGCGCCAGGTACGGCACCGGCTCCAGCTTCTCGTTGTAGGTGATGAGCGGGGTGAAGAGCACGAACTGCCGGACGTTGTCCGACGTCTGGTCGGTGGCCGTCAGCGGGTTCATGTCGGGGATCTCGCCGATCGCGGCCACCACGATGGTTCCCCCGCGGCGCTGGGCCTCGGGGACCTGCGCGTCGCGGTCCGCGGCGCCGCCTTTCGCCGCGCCGCTGCCCGCGTCCTGGCCACCCCCGCCGCACGCCGCCAGCAGCCCCACCGCCAGCGCGCCGGCGGCGCGCCTGTACACGTTCATCGGCATCGAAGTCTTTCCCTGCCTCGGTCCGTCCCGCGCCCTTGAGGGGGGACGGGCCCCGCACGGGGCCCGAACGTGCTACTTGCCTTTCCTGCTTGGAGTTCCGGGCATCAGCGGCGGCGGTCGGCGGGGATCCACCAGTCCTTCACGTTGGCCAGCTTGCTGCGCGCGTCCATGGTCACCCCCTGCACCCGCGGCCCCACTCCGGCCATGTCCTCGCTCCAGAACAGGAACGTCAGCGGCTGGTCCTGCTGGATGAGCTGGAAATACTGCTGCCAGGTCTGCTTCGCCTGCGCCGGGTCGGTCGACCTCAGCCCCCGCTCCATCAGCGCGTCCGCCTGCGGGTTGCAGTAGCCGGTGCGGTTGCTGGAGTTGGGCACCCGCGCCTGCGCGCAGGAGAAGAGCGGCGTGGGGTCCACCTTGAAGGTGTCGAGCGACCAGTTGGCGATCACCGCGTCGTAGTCGCGCGCCTTGTACTGGCGCAGCATGGTCTGGAACTCCTGCGCGCGCACCTCCACCTGCGCGCCCACCGCCTTCATCGCCTGCTGGATCACCTGCGCCATGTCCTGGTGCAGCCGGTTGGCGCTGTTCACCATCAGCACGAAGCGCAGCGGCTTCCCGTCCTTCTCCACGATCCCGTCGCCGTTCGTGTCGTGCCACCCGGCCTGTGCCAGCGCGGCCTTCGCCTGGTTGGGGTCGAACGGGAGTGCGGGGATCTCGCTGTACATGGGGCTCCACGAGGGCACCATCCCCACCGCGGGGACCGCGAAGCCGCGCATCAGCCCCTTGATGATGCTGGCGCGGTCGATCGCCATCCCCATGGCCCTGCGCACCGCGGGGTCGTTGAAGGGCGCGCGGGTGCCGTTCCACGCCACGTAGGTGAACTCGCGCGAGGGGAAGTGCTTCAGCGTGAGCCCCTGCTGCCCCTGCACCTGCACCGCCTGGTCGGGCTGCAGCGTCCACCCGATGACGTCGCTGTTCCCGTTCACCAGCTCGGTGACCATGGTGGTCGGCTCGGGGATGATGCGGAAGATGACGCGGTCCAGCTTCGGCCTGCCGCCCAGCGCCGCCGGGAAGGCGGGATTGGCCTCGAGCGTGAGCGTCTCGTTGGCCTTCCACGCGCCGAACTTGAAGGGTCCGCTCCCCACCGGCGCCCGGTTGTAGGCAGCCTGACCCAGTTGCGCCGGGGGGATGTCCTTCAACAGATGCTTCGGCACCGGCGCCCACCAGAAGTCGTCCAGCGCCTGGGCGTGCGGGGCGGTGAAGGTGAAGCGGACGGTGTAGGGGTCGACCACGGTCGCGCTCTTCACCAGCCCGAGGTACGCGGAGCCGATGAGCGAGGCGGTGGTGGTGTCCTTGGCCAGGTCGAAGGTGAACTTCACGTCCTCGGCGGTCACCGGCTGGCCGTCGTGCCACTTCACGTCGTTGCGGAGGTGGAAGACGACCGCGGTGTCGCTGAGCTCCCAGCTCTGCGCCAGCCAGGGCTGCGGGGCCAGCTTCGCGTCGTACTGGATGAGCGGCGTGAACAGCATGAAGCGGATCACGTCGTCGGTGGTGGAGTGCGTGTTCACCACCGGGTTGAAGGCCTGGAAGTCGCTGGTGACGGCGACCACGGCCATCCCCCCGGTCTGCGGCGGGCCGGCGTTCTCCCCCGCCTTTCCTCCACCCGCGTCGCCCCCGCCGCCGCAACCGGCCAGCAGCAGCGCGGCCGCGACGCACCTCCACGCATTCCGTGCGGGCATCTCCGCTCCCCCGTCCCGTTCCCGTTCGTCCGGCGGCACCGATGCCGCCCGTGCAAGCGGCGCCTACTGATGCCAAGTCCATGCCGCACCCGCGTACCGCCGGGCGGCGTCCTCCGCGCGGACGCGCTCGCCGCCGGTCAGCGCGCTCGCGGCGAGCTCACCGCCGAACGTCTCCGTCCACCCCGCCGCGAGCGCCGCGGTGAGCTCATCCCAGTCCGGAACTCGCCCCAGCACCTCCGCGAGCGTCGCCGGCGGCCCCGCGTCGTCGCGGTCGGCCGTGTCGAGCAGCAGGGTGGCGACGGTGGACTGGTCGTCTTCGATGGGAAGCGAGCCGTGCTGCAGGATCACCGTTCCCAGCCGCCGCTGCGCGCTGCCGACCAGCTTCCGCCCGGCGGCCACCACCTCGCCCTCCACCGGCTGGTCGAAGCAAGGCGCCAGCGAGGGAGCGGGCGCGCGCTCGGCCGTGACGGGCTGTAGCGCGGCGGCCACTCCCAGGCGGCGCAGCCCGGCGACCAGCGCGCGGTTGATGGCGTGGTAGGCGCGCTTCGGCCCGCCCAGCAGCGCCTCGGGCGCGGCGACGGAGTAGGTCAGCTCGCGGTCGTGCAGCACCGCGCGGCCGCCGGTGGGCCGCCGCACCACGTCGATCCCCCGTACGGCGAGCGCGTCCAGGTCGTAGCGGCCGCGCGCCGGCTGGTTGCGCCCCAGCGACAGGCAGGCGGGCGACCAGCGGTAGAAGCGCAGCACCGGCGCGCCTCCCTCGGCCACCGAGTGCGCCAGCGCCTCGTCGACCGCCATGTTCCACGCGCCGGCCGCAGGCGGGGTGTCGAGCAGCCGCCACCGCACGGCGGGAGCGTCGCTTCCATGGGGGTGCATGGAGTGCGAGGATAGACCTCGTGCGAGGCAGAGTCAAGGATCGGCGTCGCAAAACATGCGGATCGGGATCGCCCCCCCGCCGGCAACGCGAAACGCGCCGCCATCCCCGCGGGGGGACGGCGGCGCGTTTTCGGCAGATGGGTCGCGCTCGTGACCGGGACGGCTCAGCGCGCGGGGGACTCGGCCGCGGCGGGCTTCGCGTGGGACGCGCCGCGCACCTTCGGCTGCGAGAACCACATGCGCACGGCGATCAGCGCGAGAAAGATGGCGAACGCGCGCCTGAGCGCCATCGTCGACATCGTCAGCGAGAGCCGCGCGCCGAACCCCGCGCCGACGAACAGCCCGAGCGAGATCAGCAGCGCGGCGGTGACGTTCAGGTTCCCCGTCTTGTAGTACTCCCACGCGCCCAGCGCGCCGACCGGCAGGAGCAGCGCGGCGAGCGACGTTCCCGTGGCGGTCTGCGGCTGCATCCGCGCCAGGAAGATGAGCGCCGGCACGATCACCACCCCGCCCCCGATGCCGAACAGCCCGGAGAGCACGCCCGCTCCCAGCCCGATCGCCAGGAAGATCATCCACCCCATCTCAATCCCCCGATCGTGCCGTCTTGCGGCGCGCCGGGCGCTCGGCCGCGGTGGACTTCCGCGGGCGCCCGCCCTTTTTCCCGTTTTCGCGCGCCGCGGCGGCCTTGGCCTCGCTCTTCGCGCTCCCCAGCCATTTGGCGTACCACTCCTTTACGTTCAGCAGGTAGTACAGCAGCCCGGGAACGGAGATGTCGGCGTTGAGCTCTTCCCAACGGAGAGCTTCACCATGCCAGAAGGCGGGGTCGACCTCAGCGAGCTGCTCGGGGCTGGCTTCCTCGATGCCCTGCCCGAAGTGCTGCGGAAAGCCGAAGACGCAGCCGTTCTTCAACTCGAACATCACCAGCTTGCGCTCGGCATCGTACCACGCCTTCACCGCGCGCGGCTCGACGCGGTCCTCGTGTTCGCCGCGAGCCGTTGCCTCCTCGTACTGCGCGAGGATCTCTTCGTCAGTGAGATGCCACCCCATTCGTCTTCTTCCGCTTCTGGTCGAACGCCACCCAGGACGCGAGAAGCTGGTCCTGGTGTGTCTGCACGAGCCTTACCGCCCGGAGCATGTCCGGGCGCTTCATCCCGCAGTTTTTTCGCACGTTGCCGCTCCCGATGTTCACGATTACATAGGCTCCCGAGTACGCCACGTGGACGTGGGGCGGGTCATGCTCGGCCGCGTAGAATCCAAACGAAAAGCCGTCTACTCGCAGGATTACAGGCATGGGAGTATGCAACCGAACTGTTGGGTTTGTCAACCGCGGACGGCGCGGTGGCGGAGGCCCAACAATCTGCGTCGGCTGCAATCCGAACGGAAGTGACAGCGGTGGCGGCTTTCACGCGGGTTCTTTACGTCACCGGTAACCCGCTGCCTGCAGGGCGAAGAGCTCGGCGTAGCGGCCGCCCAGCGCCACCAGCTCCTCGTGCGTGCCGCGCTCCACCACGCGGCCGTGCTCCAGCACCAGGATGCGGTCGGCCATGCGCACCGTGCTGAAGCGGTGGGAGATGAGGATGGCCATCTTCCCCTCGGTCAGCTCGGAGAAGCGGTTGAACACCTCGAACTCGGCGCGGGCGTCGAGGGCGGCGGTGGGCTCGTCCAGGATCAGCAGCTGCGCGTCGCGCATGTAGGCGCGGCCGAGCGCCACCTTCTGCCACTGCCCGCCGGAAAGGTCCACGCCGCCCTCGAAGCGGCGGCCCAGCATGGTCTGGTAGCGCAGCGGCAGGTCCTCGATCACGTCGGCCGCCAGCGAGCGCCGCGCCGCCTCCTCGATGCGCTCGCGCACGCGGCCGCCGTCGCGCTCCAGCGCGGCGATGCGGCCCACGGCAATGTTCTCCTCGGCCACCATGTCGTAGCGCACGAAGTCCTGGAAGATGACGCCCACCTGGTCGTGCAGCTCGCGGGGGTCGTACGCCGCCAGCGGGCGCCCGTCGAGCAGGATCTCGCCGCGCGTGGGGTCGTACAGGCGGGTGAGGAGCTTGGTGAGCGTCGTCTTCCCGGCGCCGTTCTCCCCGACGAGCGCCAGCCGCTCCCTTGGCGCCACGCGGAAGCTGATTCCCCGCAGCACCCACGACGGATCGTCCTCCGGCGGCGGCTCCTGAGCGGCGCCATCTCCATCGCTCCCGTTCATCTCCGCGGCCCTGGCGGGGTAGCGGAACCACACGTCGCGGAACTCGAATCCCTGGCGGATGGGGCGCGGGAAGGGGAGCGCGTCGGCCGGGCGGGCGATGGTGGGGCGCATCCCGAAGAAGACGAACAGGTCGTCCAGATACAGCGCCTGCTCGTAGAGGTCGCTGAAGGACAGGAGCATGCGCTGGATGACGTCGCGCGAGCGCGAGAACGAGCCGGAAAGCAGCGTCAATTCGCCCAGGGTGATGCGGCGCTGGATGGTGCGGACGACGATGGCCGCGTACGCCGCGTAGTAGCCCAGCGTGGAGACGAGCGAAAGCCCGGTGCTGGCCAAGTTGCGGCGGATGGCCAGCCTGCGGTTGGCCTCGTAGAAGCGGTCGGAAAGGTCGCGGTACTGCTCGATCAGCCAGCCGCTGAGGCCGAAGAGCTTCACCTCCTTGGCGGTGCTGTCGGTGGCCGCCACGAAGCGGTAGTAGTCCAGCTTGCGGCGCTCGGGCGTCCACTGGTACAGCAGCGAGTAGCCCAGCGCGGCGAAGTGCGTCTCGCCCAGGAACGACGGGAGCACGGCGATGATGAGCAGCCCGAACAGGAGGGGGGAGAAGGCCAGCAGCGTGCCGGTGAGCGTGAGCAGCGTTACCGCGTCCTGCGCCAGGCTCAGGAGCTGGTTCAGCAGGGCGATGCGGCCCACTGTCTGCCGGCGCGCGCGCTCCAGCCGGTCGTAGAAGTCGGGATCCTCGAAGTGCTGCAGGTCCAGCTCGGCGGCGTGCTCCATCAGCCGCACGCTCAGGCGGTTGCTGAACAGGTCGCCGAGCAGCGACTCCAGCAGCGTGCCGGTGCGCGCGGCGACCTCGCCCAGCGCGACGATGCCGAACTCCAGCCCCAGCAGCGTGGCCACGTGCCCCCACTGCGGCTGTCCGATGCGCGTCGCGGCCACCACGGTGTCGACGATCAGCTTGCCCACCCAGAGCGTGGCGATGGGAACGAAGGCGCGCAGCAGCCGCAGCGCGCAGATCCCCACCACCATCCCCCGGTGCGTGCGCCACACCATCCGCAGGAACGGCGGAAGGTTGCGGGTGACCCGCAGGCGCTCGCGCCAGGTGGGCCCCTTCTCCATCGGCGAGCGGGGGCGCCGGCCGCGCATCATTCTCTCTGCCATGGCATGAGAGTAACCCTGCGCCCGGCGCCGCGCACATCGGCGGAGCGAGGTCGGCCATCAACTCTGGCTCGAAGTTCGTACCTCTGTATACCTTTCTTCTTCAATCCCGGCTTAAGAGGAGTCTGGCGGTATGACGTTTCCGAAAGATGACGGGCCCTCTCGCGGCGAATTGATCCTCTACCAGACCGAGGACGGCAGGAGTCGCGTCGAGTGTCACCTGGATGGCGAGTCATTGTGGCTGAGCCAGGCCGCCATGGCCGAGTTGCACCAGACCTCGCCACAAAACATAAACATCCACTTGAGAAGCCTGTATGCCGCCGGTGAAATCGTCGAATCGGCAACTCGTAAGGAATACTTACAAGTTCAATTCGAGGGGACCCGGCAGGTTACCCGGACCATCAAGCACTACAACCTGGATGCTATCCTGGCGGTGGGATCCGCGTACGCTCGTCGCGGGATGTCCAGTTCCGCCGGTGGGCCACGGAACGACTGCGCGAATATCTGGTGAAGGGCTTCACCATGGACGACGAGCGGTTGAAGAATCCGCCCGTTGAAGGATTTGCGACACTCGACTACTTCGACGAGCTACTCGATCGCATTCGCGACATACGCGCGAGCGAGCGCAGGCTGTACCTGCGGGTCCGAGACATCTTCGCGCTGGCTGCCGACTACGAACCCTCACGACCCGAAACCACGCAGTTCTTTCAGGTGATCCAGAACAAGCTCCACTAGGCGGCAACGGGCAAGACGGCGGCGGAGCTGATCGCGGAACGAGCCGACCACACGCAGCCCAACATGGGGCTCACGACATGGAAGGGCGACGTCTTACGCAAGGCTGACGTAACGGTCGCCAAGAACTATCTGGACGAAGATGAGATCGGCGAGTTGAACCGCATCGTGGTGATGTGGCTCGACTTTGCCGAGGACCAGGCACGGCGGCGGCGCCAGGTTTTCCTGCGCGACTGGGAAACGCGGCTGGACGATTTTCTCCGGTTCAACGACCGTGACGTGCTTGAGAACGCAGGAGCAGTGAGCAAAGCCGAAGCGGACGAGCGTGCGGCGAGGGAATACGAAGAATCCGCCGCAAAACGGCGTTTGCTGCTGGAGGACGAGGGTGCGCGCGCGAATATCGCCGCGCTCGAAGGCGTTTCGAAGCGTGCAAGGCGACGGCGACCGGACGTGTAGGGTCACAGGAGCAGAGGGGGCAAGCAGGCACGGGATGGCGCGAGCCTGGTCGCGGGATGGGCGGCCCCGGGAGAGAAACGGGGATGTGGCAGGGCATCCCCGCACTGGAACAAACCGGCGGCGCGCGGTAGTATTGCGGGATCTCCATCTACAGACCCCATCTCCGGTCCCGATGCTGAACGCTCTTCCGAAGGAGGCGGAGGCGGTCGACCTTCGCCTGCTGGACGCGCTGATCCACGAGGTCGAGACCGTGTTCCGCGGCAAGCGCGAGACGGTGCGCCTGTCGCTGGCGGCGCTGCTGGCGCGCGGGCACCTCCTGTTCGAGGACATCCCCGGCGTGGGGAAGACGACGCTGGCACGCGCGCTGACCGCCGCGCTGGGGCTGGAGTTCCGCCGCGTGCAGTTCACCAGCGACCTGCTGCCGTCGGACGTGCTGGGCGTGTCGATCTACAACCCGCGCACGCACGAGTTCGAGACGCGCCCCGGGCCCATCTTCACCCACGTGGTGCTGGCGGACGAGATCAACCGCGCGCCGCCGCGCACGCAGAGCGGACTGCTCGAGGCCATGCAGGAGGGGCGCGTGACCATCGACGAGCGGAGCTACGACCTTCCCCGCCCGTTCCTGGTGATGGCCACGCAGAACCCGCTGGAGCAGCACGGCACCTATCCCCTTCCCGAGAGCCAGCTCGACCGCTTCCTGATGCGGATCTCCATCGGCTATCCGGATGCGGACGAGGAGCGGAGCGTGCTGCTGCAGTCGGTGGGCATCGATGATCCCGTGGAGCGGGTGCGGCCCGTTCTGGACGCGGGGATGGTGCTGGCGCTGCAGGCGCGGGTGGAGCGGGTGCACGCCGACGCCAGCATCGTGGACGACCTGATGGCCATCGTGCACGCCACCCGCGCCGAGCCGCGGCTGCGCGCGGGCGCCAGCACCCGCGCGGCCATCGGCCTGTTCCGCGCGGCGCGCGGCTACGCGCTGGTGGACGGACGCGACTTCCTGGCGCCCGACGACGTGCGGCGGCTGGTGGTGCCCTGCCTGGCGCACCGCCTCCTTCCCGTCGGCGCGTCGAGCCCCACGGGCGAGGCGTACGACGAGGCGGTGGCGGTGCTGGAGGCGATCATGGACGCGCTGCCGGTTCCGCTGTAGCGGGCTCGCCGCGCCAGGAGGTGGGCGGCAGCAGGTCCTCCATTTCCCGCGGGCCGCGGTACCAGGCGCGAGGGCCGCGCGCGCCGACCTTTCCTTCCAGCACGTAGCCGCCGCGCGACCGGTCGAACACGAAGCGCGACAGCTGCGTTCCGCCGCCGCCGACGTACAGCGTGCTGGCCTGCACCAGGATGGCGGGCGGGCGAGTGGAATCCTCGCGCACGATCCAGAACGCGGCTGCTGCCGGCTGGTTGCTCCGAAAGAGCGCATAGCTCTCGGCGCCGTCGCGTACCACCACCCGCCACTCGGGTGGATCGATGTCCCAGTCCACGTGGCCGTGTTCGTCCAGCCCCACGTCGGCGCTCAACTCCACCCGCTCGGCCACACCGTCGCCGTCCACGTCCACGGTGATGCTGTCGAACACGGTGAAATAGCCGTCGGGGAGCCGGGTCGCGCGGACGACGGAGTCGGCGAGAGGAGACGCAGCGGCGGGGGGAGACGGTGCGCGGTCCGGCGCGCCGCCGACTTCGGGAACGCGTGCGCAGGCGGCGAGCACCGCGAAGGCGATCAGGGGGACGGGTCGCATCATGGCTCCAGGAATGAAGAATGGGGATGGAGATGCCGAACGGATGGATTCCAGCGCGGGCGCCGACCGACGACGCGAGCGGCCGAACGGTGCACCCGGCGACCGCATAGTAGAGATCTGATGGAGTCTCTCACCAGTGCCTCGTCGCGACAGCGCTTCTCGCGCCAGGCGGAGAGCATCCGCCGGTGGTTCCGGCCGCCGCGGCGGCTGCGCTTTTCGCGCGCGGGCGGGGTGTTCACCTGCGGCACGCTGCTGCTGGGCTTCGCGGCCGTCGGCACCGGCAACAACCTGCTCTACCTCGTCCTCGGGGCGATGCTCGGCTTCATCACCCTGAGCGGGTGGCTGAGCGAGCAGATGATCCGCCGCGTGGAGGTGCGCCGCCGGCCGCCGCGCGGGCTCACCGCCGGGCACCCCGCGCGCATCGCCTACGAGGTGCGCAACGACAAGCGGCGCCTCCCCTCGCTCGCGGTCGAAGTCGGGGAAGCCGCGCTCCCCGGGCGCGCTTGGGTGCCGTCGGTGGAGCCGGGGGCCACGGCGGTCGCGCGCGCGGAAGTCGTCTTCACCACGCGCGGCGTGTTCCCGCTGGAGACGGTGACGCTGGCGACGTCGTTCCCCTTCGGGCTGTTCCGCAAGGAGCGCGACGTGGAGATCCCCGGCGAGGCCGTGGTCTGGCCGCGCCACGACCTGCCCGTGCGCGAGCCGCGCCCCGCGGGCGAGCGGGTGCGCCGCGCGGGCGAGAGCTTCGCCGGGGCGGCGGGGGCGCGCGGCGAGTACCGCGGGCTGCGCCCCTATCGCGCCGGCGACGACCCGCGCGACGTGCACTGGCGGACGACGGCGCGGCGTGGCGAGCCGGTGATCCGCGAGTACGAGCGCGACCGCTCGCGCGCGCTCTGGATCTGCCTGGACCTGCGCGCCGAGCCGGGCGGGCTGGCCGAAAGCGCGGTGGAGATCGCCGCCTCGCTGGCGGGCGCGGCGTCGCGCCGTGGCGAGCCGTTCGCGCTGGCGACGGCGGATGCGCGCGTGAGCCCGGGGACCGGCGCGGCGCAGCTGGAGCGCGTGCTGGACGCGCTGGCCCGCGCCCGCATCCGCGCGGACGCGCCCGCGCCGAACCCGCCCGTCCCCGCGGGCGAATGCGTGCTGGTGACCGCGCGGGCGGGCGGCCGCGGGCGCTGGGGCGACGTGTACGCGGCCGAGCGGGAGGGGCGGTGAAGCTGGCGCGGCTGCACCGGCGGCTGGTGAGCGCCATGGCGCTGGCCTCGCTCGCGGCGTACGCGGCGGGCGGCAGCGTCACCCTTTCCGTCGCGGCGGCGGCCGCGGCGCTGGCCATCTCGTTCGCGTGGCTGCCGGGACCGCGCGCCGGCGCGTGGATCGAGCGGGCCACGCGCGCTGGCATCCTGCTCCTCTTCGCTTGGCTCGTCTACGGCGCCTTCGTGCTGCGGCTGGACTTCATGCCGGGCGTCATCGCCATGCTGCTGTTCCTGATCGGCGGCGAGGCGCTGCGGCCGCTGGAGGCGCACAACGACATGCGCCTGTACTCGCTCACCTTCGCCCTGCTGATCGCCGCGACCGCGTACTACCCGGGGCTGGGTTTCGGCGCGGGGTTCGTGGCCTACGTGGCGCTTTCGGTGCTGGCGATGATGGTGGGCCACCTCCGCCGCGAGTCCGAGCGCTTCCGCGGCGGCGCGCCGGTGCGGGTGGGACGCGGCTTCCTGTGGACCACCGCGGCGCTCTCGGGGGTTACGCTGGCGATGAGCGCCTCGGTGTTCGTCCTCTTCCCCCGCCTGCCGCGCACCTGGAACGTGCAGGGGCGGCGCGGCGCGGGCGCGGGGGAGATGGCGGGCTTCAGCGACCGCGTCTCCATCGGCGAGTTCGGCGGCCGCATCGCCAGCAACCCCGAGGTGATGTTCCGCGTGGAGTTCCCCGACCGACCGCCGGCCGACGCCGGAGGGATCCACTGGCGCGGCCGCTCCTTCAACGCCTTCGACGGGAACACCTGGTCGCGCTCCGCCGGCTTCTTCGCGTCGGACATGCCGCCGATGGAGTACGCGCGGCGCTGGGGCGGGCCGTTCCGGCGGATGCGCATCTTCGGCGGGCCGCCGGGCGCCGACGTCCTTTTCGGGCCCCAGCCGGTCCTGGGCGTCGCCCCGCGCTCGGCCATCCACGTCTACCGCGGCGGGGCGAACGACGTCTTCTTCTCCGGCTCCGACAACCCCGTCTACACCGTCACCACCACCGCCGCGCGGCCCACGGACGAGGAGCTGCGGATGGCGACGGAGCCCGACGGGCCGATGCTGCGCCCGTATCTCCAGCTTCCCGCGCTCGATCCGCGCGTCCGGCGGCTGGCGGACTCGCTGGCGGCGGGGCGGACGGCGCGCATCGACCAGGTGCGCGCGATCGAAGCGTGGCTGCACGACACCTTCCGCTACACGCTCGACCTGCCCTCGTCCGCGTCGGACGCGTCGATCGAGGGCTTCCTCTTCCGGCGGCGGGCCGGGCACTGCGAGTACTTCTCCACCGCGCTGGCGGTGCTGCTGCGGACGCGCGGGATCCCCGCGCGCAACGTGAACGGCTTCCTGGGCGGCGAGTGGAACCAGAACGGGCGCTACCTTGCGGTCACCGGAAACCACGCGCACTCGTGGGTGGAGGTCTGGTTCCCGGAGTGGGGATGGGTGCCGTTCGACGCCACCCCGCCGGACCGCGGCGAGCTGGTGGCGCGGGGAACGGAGGGGTCGTGGCTGTGGCCCGCGCGGCTGTGGATGGACGGGATGGAGTACCGCTGGTACAAGTGGGTGATCGACTACAACATGGAGCGCCAGATTTCCGTCTTCCGCGGCATCGGGTCCATGTTCTCGCGCGACGACCGCCCGGCCACCGCCCCCGGGCGCCGTGCGCCGATCCGGATCTCCGGACGGTGGGTGCTGGTGATCGCGGGCGCGGGCGTGCTCGTCCTCCTGCTGCGCGCCCGGGGCCGGCGCCGCCGCCGCCTCGCGCCCGAGTCGCGCACCTATCTGGCCCTGCGCCGGGCGTACGCGCGGGCGGGGTGGATCGGGGAGACGGGAGATGGGCCGCTCGCCTTCGCCCGGACGCTGGCGCGCGAGGAGGCGCCGGGCGCGGACGATGCCGCCCGCGCGGTGGACCTGTATCTCCGCGCCCGCTTCGGCGAGCAGGCGGACGACACCGCGCGCGCCGAGCTCGCCGCCTCCGCCGCCCGCGCGAAATCCGCCGTCCGCCGCGCCGGCAAGCGCCGCAAGCCGGCGGGAGTGTGAGAATTACGCTCGATCGGCCGGTTTCATGATGGAACGTCGTCCATCACGAAGAACCCAGGTGCCTCCGCCGGAGCGGGAGCACCCGGGTTTCGCGTACGAGGTAGAGGAAGGGCCTGGGCTGCGTCTGCGCGAGACGCTTCAGCGCGGGCCAGTGCCGCACCACCGTCGAGATGATCTTGCAGGAGCCCTGGATGGTGTCGTTCAGAAAGAACGTGCCCATCCCCAGCTGGGCGATCACCGCGCGCTCGTGCGGCCGCTTCAGGATCTTACGGTCGGACCCCAGATAGCACCAGCCGCGCTCGCCCGCGTGCCTGAGCACGGCCTCGTCCGGCGTTCCGCGGTCCAGCACATCGCAGACGTGGAACGCGTTCTCCCCCAACTCCTGGCGCAGTGCGCGCGCCAGGCGCTGGGGCATGTTCTCGTCGAAGAGCAGGACTACGCCGCCTTCAGCCACCGGTGGAACCGGAGCGCGTCTTCGACCTGCGCGGGCTTCAGCTCGTAGAGCCACGCCACGCGTTCCAGCGCCATCTTGCCGTGCGTGGCCCGCTCCGCGGTGAAAGCGTCGCAGAGCGTCCCCGTGCGGATGCCCGTGTCCTCGATCACCGGCGCGCCGAAGCCGATGCGCGGGTCGACCACGACGCCGCCGCGGCGTCCCATCGGCCACCAGCGCGACGCCACGTCGTCGGTGCCGAACTCGAGCTGGTCCAGGTACGGCTTCACGAGCTGCGGGATGGCGTGCTGCCCATGCCCGCGCAGCTCGATCAGCGCCTCCGTCCCGTCCGCCTCCTCGACGGCGGCGTACAGGAAGCTGCCAGGGTCGAGGTACACCTGCCGCAGCGCGAACGGATGGTCGGTCGCGAACAGCCGCGCGGCGACACTCGCCGCCTCCCTGATCGTGCTCCAGCCCACCCGCGCGTCATGGAACGCGCGGACGTACAGCAGCTCGACCAGTTCCACGAAGGTGAGCGTCCGCTCGCCCTCGACCACCGGCAGCTCGGTGCGGATGAGCGGAGGATGGCCGGTCTTTCCGCCCGTGCGCTGCCGCGTGTACCCGAAGGCCCAGCGGCGCACCGTCTCCGGCTTCTCGTGCAGGAGCGCCGCGGCTTCGGGCGGCGTGTAGATCCCCGTGTTGAACCGCATCATCCACCTCCCCGCATCCTGTCCGCCGCTGCGATTTCGATGCGGGAAAGGTAAACGGATCCGCGTCCGTGCACAATGTCCACCAGTGGCCGCTTTCACGCGCGACTACGCCGCCAGCGGCGGAACACATCGGACGGAGATCACACTCGCTTGAACTCGCTTCCGGGCGCCCACTGCGGCAGGCCGGGCGCCGAGGCGGCGGCCCACGCGGTGCGCAACATCACCCGCCCCTGCTGCACCGCGCCGGCATAGTCGAAGTCCGGACGGTAGGCGTCGCTGGGCTGGTGGTAGTGCTGCGTGTTGAACTCGTCGTAGCGCTCCATCCCCCACCCCTCCGGGCGGCCGACGTAGCGCAGCCCGTGGTCCATCGCCAGCGCGGGAACGCCGGAGCGGGCGAACGGGAAGTGGTCCTGCCGGAAGAACATCCCCTGCTCGGGGTGCTGCTCGGGCGCCACCTCCATCCCCTCCGCCGCGGCGGCGGCGCGCACCAGGGCGCCCAGGTCGCTGCGGTCGGTGCCGAGCGGCGCGATGTCCTCCGTCGGCCCCCACAGGTTGGCGCCGTCCACGTTCAGCACGGCCGCGGTGGTGCCCAGCGGATAGAGCGGATGCCGCACGTACCATTCGGCCCCCAGCAGCCCGCTCTCCTCGGCGGTGGTGCTCACGACCAGGAACGGGCGCGGCGGCCGCTCCGGCGCGGACGCCAGCGCCTCGGCCACGGCCAGCAGGAGCGCCACGCCGCTCGCGTTGTCGTAGGCGCCGTGGTACACCAGCCGCTCGCCACCATCGCCGGTGCGGACGCCCAGGTGGTCGTAGTGCGCGGAGAGGATCACCACCTCGTTCAGCCGCGCCGCGTCGCTTCCGGGGATGAAGCCGACCACGTTCGCCGTCGCCACCTCGCGCAGGTCGCTGGCGACGCGGGCGCGGACGCGGATCCCCGTCGGCACCGGGCGGAAGTCCTTTCGCTCGGACGCGGCGACGAGCGCGTCCAGATCCTTATCGGCCGCCTGCAGCGCGCGGCGGATGGCCGGCTGCGAGATCCATCCGCGCACGCCCAGCGGGAACTCGGGGTCGCCGGCCAGGTCGAACTGCTCGCCGGTGTTGGAGGTGCGCACCACGTTCCAGCCGTAGCCGGCGGACTCGTCGGTGTGCACCAGCAGCACCCCGGCCGCCCCGCGCCGCGACGCCTCCTCGTACTTGTACGTCCACCGCCCGTAATACGTCAGCGCCTTCCCGCCGAAGAAACCGGGCGTGGCCTCGGTACCCGGATCGTTCACGCGCACCAGCAGCACCTTGCCGCGCACGTCCACGTCCTTGAAGTCGTCCCACCCGTACTCCGGCGCGGTGATCCCGTATCCCACCCACACCAGCTCCGCGTCGACGCCGACTTCGGGCTGGGGGATGCCCGCCTCCAGCACGTAATCGTCCCTGTACGCCGGGTCGATGGGGCCAGCGGGGGTATCGAGGGTGAGATGGGGATGCGGGTCCATCCCCACCATCGGCACGGGCTGCAGCCACGAGTGATTGACGGGCTCGCACCCCATCCGCTCCAGCTGCGCCGCGATGTACTCCATGGCCAGCGTGCCGCCGCGCGTGCCGGGGGCGCGCCCCTCGAGCAGCGGGTGCGAGAGGAAGCGGAGGTGCGCGTCCACCGCCTTCTCGCGGAGCGCGCCGAGGGCGGCCCGGAGCGCGGCGTCGTTGGGATCGGTCATCGGTCGTCAGTCCAATAGATGAAAGAGGCCGCCGGGGAGCGCGCGGGCGCGGCCCTCCGCCGCCAGGTAGCCGAGGATCGCGGTGAGCGACCCCTCCGCCGCCAGCCGCAGCCGCGGGTCCAGTTCCGCGCCGTACACCGCGTCGATCAGGTCACCGGTGCGCGACGGGCCCGCGGCCCGCAATGCGCGGACCACCTGCGCGATCCGCTCCTCGCGGTGGCGCCGGTAGCGCGCGACCGCCTCCGCCGGGTCGGCGATGTCCGGCCCGTGGGCGGGATGGAGGATGGAGGGAGCAAGGGAGGCGATGCGCTCCAGCGAGCGGAGGTACGCGGCCAGATCGCCCTCCGGTGGCGAGACGAGCGTGGTGTCCAGCCCGCCCATGAAGGTGTCGCCGACGAAGAGCGCGCCCGATCCGGAGTGATGGAAAGCGACGTGCTCCGGCGCGTGCCCCGGCGTGGGGACGACGTGGAGCGCGCCCGCGTCCGTCTCGATCTCATCGCCCTCTTCCAGCCAGCGGGAGATGAGATCGCCCTCCGGGTTGAGATGCGACCCGCGCGCGATCATCACCGGCGCGCCCGTTGCCGCGGCCAGCGCGGGGGCCGCCGCGGTGTGGTCGGAATGCGAGTGGGTGAGGAGGATGGCGGTGGGAGATGCGCCGCCCAGCGCGTCCAGGATGGCGCGGAGATGGGCGGGATCGTCCGGGCCGGGGTCGATCACCGCGGGGCGATCGCGGCCGACGATGTAGGTGCGCGTCCCATCCAGCGTCATCGCGCCGGGATTGGGAGCGAGCAGGCTGCGGATCGCCGCCGTCATCGCCGCACCAGGATCGCGCGGACGGGGGATGCGTCCGCCTCCATGAAGCGCAGCGGCAGCGCGACGAGTTCGTACTCCCCCGGATCTACATCGTCCAGCAGCAGGTTTTCGATGATGGCGACGCCCGCGCCGAGGAGGACGCGATGCACCGGCAGGTCGTGCGCGTTCACCAGATCGGGTGAGGGTGCGTCCGTCCCCACCAGCCGCACGCCGCGATCGACGAGGAGCCGCGCCGCATCCTCCGTCAGCGCGGGCCACGACGACGGGAACGCGTCCGGATCGCCCCACGCGCCCGTCCGCAGCAGCAACCGCTCGCAGTCGCTGGGGAGCTGCGCCTCGATCCACTCCGCTCCGATCGCGCCGGCGGCGGACGCGTCGAGCACGTGCGCGGGGCCGATGAACGCGTCCAGCGGCACCTCGCCGATGCGCGCGCCGTCCTCGAGCACGTGGTACGGGCCGTCGGCGTGGGTGCCGGTGTGCGCGCTCAGGCACAGCTCGGCGACGTTGGCGCCATCGTCCGCCACCCGCGCCGCCCATTCCACGCGGCACGGCGGATCGCCCGGCCACACCGGCATCCCCGCGCGCACCGGGCGGGTCACGTCGTGGATCTGCATCTACCGAATCGTGAGGCTGGATCGTAGCACAAAAGAAGCGCTCTGCCCGCCTGGCTGGGCCCCCTCCCCGGCCCCTCCGCCCGCTCCGCGGGGAGGGGAGAACTCATTGCGGAGAGATGCCTTCGGCGCGCCGGGAAGCGAGGTGGCAGTCCCGGAGGGACTTCGTGCTTTTGTTGCCCGGGAATTCCATTCCCGGTGCCTCCGGCCATCACCACACCAGCCCGGCCAGCACGCGCGGGGTGAACAGCGAGCCGACGGGGCTCACGTCGCCGGTGACGCGGATGACGGCGTCGGCGAGGGCGGGGCGGGCGGTGAAGCGGCGGGCCACGGCGCCCAGCAGCCGCGGGCGCGAGACGAACGCCTCGACGATGCGCTGCATCCGCTCGCCGGGGCCGAACGCGGCGCGGCGGGCGCGCTCGTACGGCGCCAGCGCGGACGCCGAAGTGTCGCCCGCGCGGAGGGCGGCGTGCGCGGCGTCGGCGGCCAGCTCTCCGCCGCGGAGGGCGCGGTAGATGCCCTGGCCGGTGAACGGATCGTAGTATCCGGCCGCGTCGCCCACCAGCAGCGCGCCATCCGCCACGGCGCTGCGGATGGGGCAGTCGAACGGGCCCGTGGCGATCACCTCGTCGACCCTGCGCAGCTGCGGAAAGCCGTATCGAACGAGCGCCGCGTCGAAGTAGCCGCCCGGATCGCCGGCGACCTCTTTCGACCGCTCCTCCGGGACCACGACCGTCACGTTCGCCAAGCCGCCACCGACGGGGGCGATGCCGAGGCAGGCGCCGCGACCGCTCACGTGCACCTCACCGCGCGCGGGGGCGCCGTCGAAGCCCGCCACGTGCGCGGTGAGCGCCAGCTTGCGCAGCTTCGGGCGGCGGGCGAGCAGACCCAGGCGGCGGAGGACGACGGAGCGCAGCCCGTCCGCGCCGACGACGAGGCGCGCGGCGATCTCCCACTCGCCACCGTCTCCGTGCGCGCGGACGCCGGTGACGCGGCCGTGCGCGTCGCGCAGGAGGCCGGTGACGCGCAGGCCGGTGCGCGCCTCGGCGCCGCGCGATTCGGCGTGGCGCAGGAGGATGTCGTCCAGCACCTCGCGCGGGATGCCGACGCCGTGCACCGCGCCGGGGAAGCACCCGTCGAACGAGCGGCCGCCGAGCGCTCCGATGCGCCAGCCGTCCAGCCGCGCGGGGCCGGCGGCCCGTACCGCGTCCCAGGCGCCCAGGCGGCGGAGCGCGGCGACGCCGGCGGGGTTCACGCACTCCGCGCACGGCTTGCGGCGCGGGAAGCGGGCGCGGTCCAGCACCAGCACGTCGTGGCCGGCACTCGCCAGCCACGCGGCCGTCGCCGATCCCGCCGGCCCGCCGCCCACCACCACGACCTCGCGTGCTTCGCGCGGAATGCTCATCTCCCCCTTCGTTCGTCCATCGGCTGGATCGCTCCGCCGCAAATCCAAGGGCGGCTAAGCCGCGGCCTCGCGCCATTCTCGACTATCCGCCCCCTACTCCTTCTCCACCACCAGCGCGACACGAAACGGGAAGTGCGCGTGGACCATCGCCTTCGCGAAACCCGCGCGGGCCGCCAGCGCGCGCAGCTCGTCCGGGGTGAAGGAGCGGCGGACGGAGAGCGGGCCGTCGTGGCGCGTGACCGGGTGCGTGCGCCAGACCGTGGCCGCCAGCAGTCTCGCCCCAAGCAATGCCGTCCGCGAGCGGGCCAGGTCGTTCACCACCAGGCCGATGCGCGACACGCGATGCATCTCCCGCAGCACGCGCACGCAGTCGCGCTCGTCGTCGAAGTGGTGCAGCGCGGTGGAGATCAGCGCGACGTCGAACGAGTCGTCCGCGTACGGCAGCTTCAGCGCGTCCGCCGTCTCCACCGTGACGGCGGGCTCGGCGGCGGTGTGCGCGCGCGCCATCTCCAGCGTGGTCGCGTGGTTGTCCGTGGCCACGATGCGCACCGCGACATCCTCCGCGCGTGCCCACTTCGCGATCTCCAGCGGGATGTCGCCGGAGCCGGTGGCCACGTCGAGGATGCGGTACCCGGCGCGCGGGTGGCGGCGGACGAGATCGCCGAGGTGATGGAGAACGACGCGCGTGCCGCCGAGCCAGCGGTTCACCCGCCGCAGGTCCTCCAAGGACTTCGACAGCTCGGTGTGGTCCTGCGCGGGCTCGTCCATCAGCTCCGCGCCCGCCATCCGCGGCAGCGCGCTCACGCCAGCGCCTCGCGCACGCGCCGCGCGGGCTCCTCCATCGCCTCGCCCAGCGCCGCCTCGTCCAGCGTCAGCACGCGGCCGTCGCGGTAGAGCACGCGGCCGCGCACCGCCGTCATCACCACGTCCGTACCCCGCGCGGCGTGGAAAAGCGCCGCCACGGGGTCGTGCACCGGCCGCACGTGCGGCGCCGCGAGCGAGACGGCGCAGAGGTCGGCGTCCTTCCCCGGCTCCAGCGTGCCGATCCGCTCCTCCATCCCCAGCGCCCGCGCGCCGTCGATCGTCACCAGCCGCAGCAGGTCCGCGGGGGAGAGGAAGTCGTACGAAGCCAGCCGTCCGCGGTGCAGGAGCGAGGCGATGCGGGCCTCCTCCAGCAGGTCCAGCCGGTTGTTGCTGCCGACGGAATCCGTCCCCAGCCCCACGCGTACGCCGGCCTCGCGCAGCTCGGGATAGGGGGCGATGCCGTGGCCCAGCTTCGCGTTCGCCACCGGGCAGTGCGCGACGGCGCAGTCGTTGTCCACCAGCCGCACCACGTCGTCGAACTCCAGCAGCACGCAGTGGATGAGGAGCGGGCGCGCGGCCAGGACGCCCAGCCGGTCCAGCATCTCCACCGTGGTCCGCCCGCGCGGGGGCGTGGCGATCTCCCGCGCGCGCAGCCCCGGCGCGAAGTCGCCCTCGCCGCGCGTCACCAGCTCGCGCTCGGGGATGGACTCGCCGGCGTGGATGGCGATGGGGAGACGTTCGTCGAGCGCGTATCTCCCCGCGGCGGCGAAGAGCGCGTCGGAGACGGTGTAGGGCGCGTGCGGGGAGATGCCGATCCGCACCAGCTCCGTCTCCTCTCCGCGCAGGCGATCGACGGCCATGCGGAGATCGGCCATCGACTCGTCGCAGACCCGCGGATCGGGGCCGAAGACCTCGCGGTAGACGACGCCGCGCATCCCCGCCTCCTTCAGCGCGCCCACCGACGCGGCGGACGATTCCGTCGCCGCCAGCGTGGTCATCCCCGCGCGCAGGCACTCCACCATCGTCCACCGCGCGGCTACGTCGTAATCCCCATCCTCCAGCGCCGCGCGCTTGGTCCCCACCAGCCGCAGGATCCAGTCGCGGAAGCGCAGGTCCTCCAGCGCGCCGCGGAAGAGGGCGAGCTCGGGGTGGGCGTGCACGTTCACCAGCCCGGGGAGGAGCGCCGCATCCCCCAGCTCCACGATCTCCGCGCCGTCGGGCGGCTCGATGGCCGCGCGCGGGCCCACGGCGGCGATGCGGCCGTCCGTCCCCACCATCACCGCCCCGTCGCGCACCGGCTCCGTGGCCACGGGAAGCACCCACGCCGCCCGGTAGATCGTCACTCGCTCCGGCATCCACCCGTCCCGTTTTCGTGTCGTCCTGTGCGCTCCGGCGTCTGCAATTCTAAGGCGCGAGGATGGAAGGTGCGAAAGTGCGAGAGTGCGAAGGTGCGAGAGTGAAAGGAGAAAGACGGGCTCACGCGGAGCCGCGGAGGCGCGGAGATGTGGGCCATGGACCTCCGCGTCTCCGCGTCTCCGCGTGAGATCCAGCGATGCCGGGGACGCGGAGAAACGAAGCCGCCGCCCCGGAGGATCCCGGAGCGGCGGCCGCGTTCGCCATCACCCGTCAGCCGAAATGCCTCACGGCGTGGCGGCGCACGGCGAGGGCAGGTTCCGCGACTGGCACTCCGACAGCGGCACCTGGAAGGCCGCGATGCGGATGTGGCTGGGCAGGTCCAGCGGCAGGTCCGCCAGACGCCCGAAGCGCCGCGCGTCGATCCACCGGTGCCCGCCCTCGAACAGCAGCGAGTACCGGCGCTGCTTCAGCAGCTCGGTGATGAACGCCGCGTCGGTCGCCGGCTGGGCGATGGGCGCCAGCCCGCCCGAGGTGGTGCGGATGAAGTTCAGGTCCGCCATCGCCCCCGGCTTGTCGTTGGTGAACCAGCGCGCCTCGGCCCGCAGCAGGATCAGCTCCTCGTTGCGGATGATGGGCACCGGCGAGGCGTTGCTGGCGTAGATGGTGAACGCCTTGTCGCTCTTCACCCCCGAGAGCGAGCGCTCGTCCACCGTGGTGACCTTGGCCAGCACCCGGTTGTCGAGCGTGGCGTCGGGCTTGTGCTCGGCGTCGGCCACCACCGACGGATGGGCGAAGATCACGTCGCTCCCCGCCAGGTCGTTGGGCGCGTCGGAGCCGCTCCCGTAGGTGTTGTACGCGCCCACGCTGAGCGAGTCGGCGGTGTTCAGGAACGACGCGTTCAGGTCGGTGAGCGCGGTGGCGTACTGCTGCGTGTACACGTCGACCCGGGCCTTCAGCGCGCGGTTGAAGGTGATGAACGACGCGGGCGTGGAGAAGCGCGCGAACCCCGAGCTCATGATGAACGGGAACGACGCGCCGCCCGCCTGCAGGTCGGTGCGCCCCGCGTCGAGCAGCGACACGATGTGCGCGAACACCGCGCTCTTGCTGGCGATGGGTGCCAGGTCGCTCCCCAGCGGCTGGTCCACCTCGATCGGCGCGCCGTTCACGTCACGGGTGTTGATGACCAGCAGGAAGTCGTACGCCTGCATGGTCTTCACGAACCCGCGCACGGCCGCCTTCTCGGCGTCGCTCATCCCCTCCACCTTGTCCAGCGCGTGCAGGATGATGTTGCCCAGGCGGATGTCGGCGTAGCGCGCGGTCCACAGCCCGGCGCCGAACGCGCCGCTGTTGGTCACCGGCCCCACCAGCAGCTCGGAAACGTAGCGCGGGTCCGACACGTCCAGCGTGTACGACTCGCGCCCCACGATCCCCAGCATGGAGATGTAGCCGGTGCGCCCGGTCATGTCGGACTTGGCGCCCAGCAGCATCCCCACGGCCGCGGCCTTGATCCCGGCCGGGGTGGGGTTGGTCTCCAGCTGCTCGATGCTGGGGTTGTTGTACTCGGGAACGTCCAGGTCGCTGGCGCTGCACGCCGCCAGGGCCAGGGCCGCTCCGAGCAGGCCGGCCCCCGCCGCGGCGCGCCCGCGGAAGTTCAGGAAGGTCATGGCTCAGAGCCCCAGGTTGATGGTGAGCCAGAAGCTGCGGCTGGGCGGGAACGGCGCCACGTCCACGCTGCGCGCGATCTGCTGGTTGCCGAAGTTGCTGACCTCGGGGTCCAGCCCCGAGTAGCCGGTCCAGGTGACCAGGTTGCGGCCCGAGAGCGTGAGCCTGGCGTTGTGCACGGTACCCGGCATCCGGCCCAGCACCGACGCCGGCAGCTCCCACGACAGCGACACCTCGCGCAGCTTCACGTAGCTGGCGTCCTCGATGTACTGCTGCGTGTACACGCCGAAGCCGCTGATGCGCTCCAGCCCCGAGCAGTGCGGGTTGCAGTCGGGCACCGCGCGCGGCGTGGACACCCCCGCGGGAAGCGCGAAGTCCGGCGAGTTGCTGACCGCGTCGTACAGCAGGCGGGTGAGGTTGATCACGTTCCCCCCGTGCTGCCAGTCCAGCAGCCCGTACAGGCTGAAGGCGCCGGCGCGCAGCTCGTTGCTGAAGCCCATCCGCCACTTGGGCGTGGCGTCGCCCAGCTGCTCCTCGATGGGCACGCCGTCCTCGTCCAGCCCGTTGCGCCCCACGATCTGGGTGGCCGAGTGCCCCTCCTCGATGCGGAACACGCCCAGCGCGGTGGACCCGAAGGCCCCGGTGGTGAAGGCCGGCACCGGCAGGCTCTCGATGGTGCTCTTGTTGGTGTAGAAGGTGGTGCGCGAGTTCCAGCTGAAGCCGCCGCGGTCGATGGGCGTGGCGTTCAGCGCCAGCTCCAGGCCGCGGTTGCTCAGCTCGCCGCCGTTGAAGATCTGCGTGGTGAAGCCGGTGGACGGGGCCAGCGTGCGGCGCAGCAGCATGTCGGTGATGCGCTTCTGGTACACCGTGGCCTCGAGCTGCGCGCGCCCCTCCAGCAGCGTCACGTCCACGCCGCCCTCGATCTCGCGCTGGCGCTCGGGACGGATGTCGGGGTCGCCCGCCGTGGTGCCCAGCACGATCCCGCCGATCTCCTTGTTGTTCGCGCCGCCGATGCTGGTGGTGGCGTCGAGCACCGTGAACTTGTTGCCGTACAGCGGCTGGTTCCCGCTCTCGCCGAAGGCCACGCGCAGCTTCAGGTCGTCCATCCACCCGGTGAGGTTGGGGAACCGGTAGCTGGCGCTGGCCTTGGGGTAGGTGAAGTAGTGGCCGGGGTCGCCGTTGGCGCTGCTGCGGTCGGCGCGCAGGCTGCCGGTCAGCAGCAGGCGGTTGTCCAGCGCCAGCATCTCTTCCTGCAGGTACACGCCGAAGTCGCGCACCCGCTCGCGCGTCTGGAAGATGCTGGAGCTGGGGCCGGAGTTGATGTTCCCCTGCCCGGCCACCAGGTCGCGCGTGACCACGCGGTGCGTGTTCAGGTCGCGGTCCTCGTACTGGAAGCCGGCCGAGCTGGTGACCTGGAATCCCGCGTGCGGGGTCCAGGTGTGCACCAGGTTGGCGTTGCCGTTCAGGTTCAGGTTGTGGCTGTTGGCCAGGATCGACGCGCCGGGCTGGGCGTCGCGCGCCTCGAACTGCAGCGACACCGGAAAGAGCAGCCCGTTGTCCTGGTTGAAGTAGTCCACCCCGCCGGTGCCCAGCAGCTTCAGCGACGAGTGCTCGCCGCGCGTGAGGTCGGCGCGCAGCGTGCCCGAGGTGATCATGCGCCACACCGACTCGTCGTTCGACGCCAGCGCCGCCGTCTGCAGCGGGTTGCTGGTGCCGAACGGGTTGTTGGGGAAGGTGGCGCCCGCCTGGCGCAGGTCCACGAAGTTGGGCGTGCCGGTGAGCGCCACGTAGTAGCTCACGCCGGCGTTGTCGTTGTTGGTGAGCCCGCGGTCGGCGCTGGTGTGCAGCAGGTTGGTGTTCAGCGACACCTGCAGCCGCTGCCCCAGCGCCTGGTCCAGGTTCAGGCGCACCGACTGCTTCTGGAACCCGGTGTTGTCGATGATCCCCGGGTTGTTCTGCAGCAGCCCCGACAGGTAGTAGCGCGTGTTCACGTTGCCGCCGCTCACGCTGGCCGAGGTCTCGGTTCCCAGCGGCTTGTGGCCGGCCAGCAGGCGCTCCTGGTCGAAGGTGGCGATGGGGGTGCCGTCGGCGTTGAAGAACGCCGCCGCGTTGTTGCCGAAGGCCGCCACCGCCTCGTCGCGGGTGAACGAGCGCGAGCCCAGCGTGTTGGAGACCGTGCTGACGCCGAAGCGCTGCGAGAACGACACCGAGGTGCGCCCGTCGCGGCCGCGGCGCGTGGTCACGATGATCACGCCGTTGCTGGCCTTGGAGCCGTAGATGGCCGCCGCCGAGGCGCCCTTCAGGATCTCGATGCTGGCGATGTCCTCGGGGTTCAGGTCCGAGATGCGGTTGGTGGGCGCGTCCTGGACGCTGGCGCTGTCACCCGGCAGCGCCTGCGTGACGGCGTTCTGCCCCGAGGGGATGGAAACGTCGCTCACTACCACGCCGTCGATCACCCACAGCGGGGTCGATCCGCCGTTGATGGTGTTCACGCCGCGCATGTTGATCTGCACGCCGCCGCCGGGGGCGCCGGAGTTGGTGGCGATCTGCGCGCCGGGCACCTTTCCCTGCAGCGCCTTGTCCACCGTCTGCGCGGGGGTGCGCTCCACCAGGTCCTGCCCCGACACGGTGGCCACGGCGTTGGCCAGGTTGCGCCGTGCCACGCTGGTGGCCTGGCCGGTGACCACCACCTGGTCCAGGCGCAGCACGTCGGTGGCCAGGCGGAAGGTGGCGGTCGCCTGCGCCGCGGGAACCACCAGGTCCTGCGTGCCGTAGCCGATCAGCGAGGCGCGCAGCCGCACCTCGCCGGCAGGCACGCTCAGGCGAAAGGCGCCGCCGGGGCCGGTGTTCACCCCCTGCGTGGTGCCGGCGATGTTCACGCGCGCGCCCTGCAGGCCGGTGCCGGTGGCCGCGGCCACCACGGTACCGCTGATCTCGCGCTGCTGCTGGGCCGCCGCGGGGTTCTCCCGCAGCGCCAGCGCGGTGGCGAGAACGAGCAACCACGTTCGCTTCCTCATGCTCCTGCTCCGGTTGGAATGGGGTTCGGAGTTGCGGACGGACAGAGTGCCGGTGGGTGCCCTCCTTGCCGGGCGTGATCGGGAGCTTCGATCTGGTGGACGTTCGTTCGGACGGAGCCGCCGGTGGGCGGCCGCGGATCGCGGAGCGTGGGGCCGGCGGGGTGAAGCGGGGTGCGGGTCGCCGGATCTGTGCTGGTCTGGGATTCGTAAGTTGTTACGGTCCCGTTGAGGGCGCAAGCCTGCCGGCCCCCGCTTCCCGCCGCAATGAACGCATGTTTCCCGGTGCTACGCGAGCCGTAGCAGCGCCGCTTTTCAGGCGGAGGAAACGCCGGCGCGTGTGCGTGTTTCCACCCCTTCCCGAGAACGCCCCGGGGCGAGGCGCACTGACACCGCGTGTCTCCAGCCGTCCGTATGGCGCCACGGAATGCGTGAGTACGACGGCAAATCGCCCGCCCGCGACGACCGCTCCCCTTGCCCCGGCGGATGCGGCGCGGCATCGTTGCACCGCGATCCCGATCGCACCGCCGCGCCCTTCGGCTCCTCCACGCGGCGGCTTCCCATCTCCCTCCGGGCAGCGTCCCGTCTCCCGTCTTCTTCCTGCGTTTTTCGATGGACAAATCCGTGGGCAGCCTGGTGGCCTTCATCGGCGCCGTCACGCAGATGGGCGGGTCGGTGCTGCTGGCCGCCTTCTTCCTGCTCCTGCGCGGGCAGGCGCGGCGGCGCCCGTACTTCCGCGCCTGGAGCCTGGCGTGGGTGTGGATGTCGGCCGCGCTGTTCGCCGTCTTCCTCCTCTACCGCATGGGGTGGGCGCCCGGGGGCGCGGCCGCGCGCGCCGGCTGGATGGCGTACCAGCTGGCCAAGCTCCTCTTCCTGTCCTCGCTGCTGGCCGGCGCGCTGGCGTACGCCGCCGCCGTGCGCCCCGCGGCGGTGCTGCGGGTGGCCGTGCCCGCGTCGCTGGCGTACGCGGCGGGGTCGGTCTTCGTCTCGTCGGGGCTGAACCGCGTGGTGGCGCTGCAGGGGCCGGTGGCCGCGGTGGTGCTGGGGTGCTGCGCGTGGCTCCTGCTGCGCCTCCCCCGCTCGCGCTCGTCGCTGGGAAGCCGGGCCACGGGAACGGTGTTCGCGCTGATGAGCGCGCTGTGGGCGTTCTACGCGGCCGCCTTCCCGTTCTGGGACAGCTCCGGCGCGGAGTTGGGCGGGGTGGCCGGGTTCATCGTGCGCTACAACTCGTACCTGGACCTGCTGCTGCAGATGCTGCTGGGGTACGGGATGGTGGTGCTGCTGATGGAAGACACCCGGCGCGAGACCGACGCCGCGCACCACGAGCTGGCGGTGGCGCACGACCAGCTGAAGCGGGTGGCGCTGCACGACTCGCTCACCGGCGCGCTGAACCGCCGCGCGTGGAGCGAGGGGGTGGGGATGGAGGCGGTGCGCGCCTCGTTCGGCGCGGCGGTGATGCTGGACCTGGACAACCTGAAGACGGTGAACGACGTGCACGGCCACGCCGCGGGCGACGAGCTGCTGCGCCGCACCGCCGAGGTGCTGCGCGCGGCGATCCGCCCCACCGACCGGCTCTTCCGCTGGGGCGGCGACGAGTTCCTGGTGCTGATGGCGGGCTCGCGCGCCGCCGACGCCCGCCGGAGGATCGAGGAGACGGTGGCGGGCGCCGGCGCGGGGATGGAGGACGACGACCCGCGGCGGCTGATGATGAGCGTGGGCGCGGCCGAGTTCGCCGGCGGCGAGGCGCTGGACGAGGCCATCCGCCGCGCCGACGCGGCGATGTACGAAGAGAAGTCGCGCCGCCGGGGCGCCCTGGCCGCGCGGCGCCACCCATCCGCGGACGCGGCTTGAGGCCGGGCGCCCGCATCGCCATCTTCCCCGCTCTTCCCGCGATTTCCCCCACCCTGCGGATCCGGCGCCCGTGACGATGACGACGATGGATGCCGCCCGCGAGCTGCGCCGGGCGCTGCGCGAGCTGGTGCGGCTGCAGCAGCTGCGCGAGCGCGACCGGACCAGCGCGTACGGCGTGACGGTGAGCGGCGCGCACGTGCTGGAGGTGCTGGCCGAGCGCGGCGCCCTGTCGCTGAACGCGCTCTCGGCCGAGCTGTTCGTGGACAAGAGCACCGCCTGCCGCACCGTGGGCCTGCTGGAGGACCGCGGCCTGGTCGCGCGCCTGGCCGACAGCCGCGACGGCCGCGCCATCCGCGTGGAGCTGACGGACGACGGCCGCGTGCTGGAGGCGCGCCTGCGCCAGGACGCCGTCTGGGAAGCGGAGGCCCTCCTCTCCGCCCTCCCCGCGGAAGATGCTGACGGCGCGCTCCGCCTGATCCGCGAGCTGACGCGCACCTCCGCCGCCCACGCGGGCGCCGCGCTGGCGGAGTAGCCCCGGGTTCACCGGATAACCCGGTGTCAGGCCGCTGGTCAAAATGTCTCGACAGCCGCAGTAATCCCTCCCTCGGGCTGTCGTGTGCGGGATCGCTCGTTCCCCCGGCCCGGGTGGCGAGCCGCCGGGTAGCCGGCCAGGCCGTTGACCCGCGAGGCCGGACCGGGTAGCTTCAAACATGAAATTTCATGAACACCCGGAGCTCACGTGATCAACCTGAAGGACATCCACTCGCTTTCCGACTTTCAGCGGAACGCGCGGAGCTACGTGGAGCATCTGAAAGTGACCGGCCGTCCCCAGGTTTTGACGGTACACGGGCAGGCCGAGCTCGTGGTCCAGCACGCCGACGCGTACCAGAAGCTCCTCGATCTGGCGGCCAACGCCGCGGCCATCGTGGGCATCCAGCGGGGTTTGCAGGGGATGTACGAGGGAACCGGCGAAGATGCCGAGGATGCGTTCGCCTCTCTCGAACGTGAGCTCGGGATCTCGGAGCAGGCGTAGTGTTCCGGGTCAGAATCGAGGTCGAGGCCAAGAACAATCTCCGGAAGCACTATCAGAACCTTCGCTCGCGCAACCCCGGCTCGGAGTACCCGAACCAGTGGTACTACGGGATCCGATCCGCCATACGGGATCTTGTCGTGTCGGCCCAGCAGTGCGGTCTGGCGTACGAAGACCGGTTCTTCGCCGAAACCATCCGTCAGCGACTCTTCGATTCGTACAAGATCCTCTTCGCGATCCGGGAAGATACCGTCCACGTGCTCCACATACGCCACCAGGCTCAGGATCCGGAGGATCTGATCGCCTGAAGAGCGCGGCCAGACGGTTGCAGGCCGAAGGATCGATACTCTGCTCGCACGTCCGCCGGGATACACGCTCATCTCTGCTTGCGTGGCCCCGGCGCGTCCGATCGTGAACCTTTCCCAAGACGCTGTCGCAGTCACCTCTCCCAGCAGTTTGGGAGAGGTCGAAAAAAGGAGCGAGCCGAGACGGCGGTTTGTCTCGGCTCGCTCCTTTTTTCGGGTGAGGGCCACACAGCCGCGCCGCACCGATCACCTCGTCTTCCGATCGCCCTTCTTTTTATGACGCTGGGCGGGGTGCGGCGCGGAAGCACGAACCCATCTCCGGATCAGGCTTTACAGCAGCCCGCGGCGCTTCACGTCGAGGTAGCGGTTCACGACGGTGGGGACGGCGTCGGTCGGGCGGGCGTCGGCGATGAGGACGCCGCTGCGCTGCATGGACGTGAGCGCGGCGGCGCGGGCCTGCAGCAGCTCCTCCGCGGCGGCGCGGCGGTAGACGTCGGCCTCGCTCCGCGCGGGGACCTGCGCGGTCGCCTCCAGGTCCGGGTTGCGCAGGGCCACGGCGATGGGGAGATGGCGCGAGGCCGCCTTCCCCAGGTGCGCGACCAGCGCGGACGAGGCCTGCGCGTCGATGATGTCGGTGAAGACGACGAGCAGCGACCTGCGCCTCAGCTGCTTCGCCAGATAGGTGAACGCGGCGGGATAGTTGGGCTCCACCATCCGCGCGTGCACGCCCCCCAGCGCCTCGGCCAGCGTGCTGATGCTGCCGCGCGACGGCGGGATGTACTGCTGCACCCGGTCGGCGAACACCAGCAGCCCCACCTGGTCGCCGTGCAGCGAGGCCACGTCGGCCAGCAGGAGCGCGGCGGTCAGCGCGTAGTCCAGCCGCTCGCGGTCGCCCACCTTCTCCGTCATCAGCCGCCCCGCGTCCACCAGGATCACCACGTTCTGGCGGCGCTCCACCTCGTACTGGCGCACGATCAGCTTGGAGCGCCGCGCCGTGGCCTTCCAGTCGATGGTGCGCGGATCGTCGCCGCGCGAGTACTCGCGCAGCGACTCGAAGCTGCCGCCCTCGCCGCGCTGACGCACGGGGCGGAAGCCGGCCTCGCGCAGGCGGTTGTGCAGCCCCAGCAGACGGTAGCGCCGCACCTCCAGCATCCCCGGCATCACCCGCAGCGGGTCCGCGCGTTCCACGCGCCGCTGCCGCCAGGCCAGGCCGAGCGGGCCCAGGACGCGCACGTGCACGTCGCCGTACTCCACGTCGCCACGGCGCTCGGCCAGGACGGGGAAGCCGATCTCCGCGTCGCGGCCGGGGCGGACCACGGCCTCGCGCACCCAGTCGCCCTCGCGGACCAGGATGTCGGGAAGGTCGTCGGTCAGGCGGACGCGCGCGGCAACCCGGCCGCGGTTCTCCACCACCAGCATGTCGCGCGCGGTGGCGCCCAGCCCGATGCGCTGCGGCGCCCGCCGCTCGATGCGCAGCCGCGCCGCGGGCGTCCACAGCGCGTCCAGCGCGAACAGCGCCAGCAGCATGGCGTCGGCGGCGAAGGCGGCCGCCGCGCCCACCAGGAAAAGCGGGGAGAGCAGCGCCAGCAGGAGCAGGAACCGGCGGGAGGGAAGAACGTTCAACACGCGGCGCGGCGGCGGGGAATCGGGATCGGGATCACCGAAAAGCTTTCAGGACGGGGGGATGGAGAAAACTCGGTCGATGAGAACCTTCGACGCAATGGGGAGGCATCCTGCCCGCCTGGCTGGCCTCTTCCCCCGGCCCCTCCGCCCGCTCCGCGGGGGAGGGGAGAACTCGGCGTGGAATCTAGCGCCGGCTGTCGATTCGAATCTCCCGATCCCCATCTCCCGTCACGCCGGCGGCGGTCCCGGCTGCTGCGTGGCCAGGCGCGGCGCGGGGATGGACTGGAGGAGGCCGCGGAGGCGGTCGTCCACGCGCTGGCCCTCGACCTCGGCCTCGGGGGTGAGCACCACGCGGTGGCGCAGCACCGGGCCGGCCAGCGACTTCACGTCGTCCGGGGTGACGAAGTCGCGGCCGGAGAGCAGGGCCTCGGCGCGCGCGGCCAGGAACAGCGCCACCCCCGCGCGCGGGCTGGCCCCCAGCGCGAAGCTCGGCTCCTCGCGGGTCGCGCGGACGATGCGGGTGATGTAGTCGCGCACCACGGGCTCCACGTGCACCGCCGCCACCGACTGCCGCAGCCGCACCAGGTCGCCCGAGGAGAGGACCGGCTGCACGCCGTAGGTGTCGGGCCGGTCGGCGCTGAAGCCGCCGGCGTAGCGGTCCAGGATGGCGCGCTCGGCGTCGGCGGCGGGGTAGTCGACCGTGATCTTCAGCAGGAAGCGGTCGAGCTGCGCCTCGGGGAGCGGGTAGGTGCCCTCGTACTCCACCGGGTTCTGCGAGGCGAACACGGTAAAGCCCACCGGGAGCGGGCGCGTCTTCCCGTCGACCGTCACCTGCCGCTCCTGCATGGCCTCGAGGAGCGCGGCCTGCGTCTTGGCGGGGGCGCGGTTGATCTCGTCCGCCAGCAGCAGGTCGGCGAAGATGGGACCAGGGTGGTAGACGAACTCCTTCTTCAGCTCGTCCAGCACGTTCACGCCCACCAGGTCCGTCGGCATCAGGTCCGGGGTGAACTGCACGCGCCCGAAGCGCAGGTCCAGCGCCAGCGCCAGCGAGCGGATGGCCAGCGTCTTGGCCGTTCCCGGCACGCCCTCGATCAGCGCGTGCCCGCCGGCCAGGAGCGCCACCATCATCTGCCGCAGCATGGCGTACTGCCCCAGCACCACGCCGTCCAGCCGCTCCAGCACCTCGTGCGCGCGGCCCGCCTCGGCCGGGGGGGTGCCCATCAGGGTGCTCACGTTCGCGAAACCTCGTCCAGGTAGCGGTCCACGTCGCGGGAAAGCGCCACCAGGTCGGCGCTCCGCCCCTTCCTCCACTCCGCCTCCAGCACCCGCGCCGCCTCGCCCGCCGTGGGGTGGCTGGACAGGCGCCGCAGCAGCTCGGCCTCGGCGGCCGGCGTGTGCGGCGTGCGCCGGCCCAGCCGCCGCGCCATTCCCGCCAGCAGCAGGCGGCGCGCGGTGTCGCGGGCGCCCGCCTGCCGGTACGCGCCGGCCAGCGCCTCCACGTGCTCCAGCGGCGAGCGCCGGCGCGCGGGGGGCGACGGCAGCGGCCGCCCGAAGCGGCGCCCCACCAGCAGCAGCACGCCCAGGATGGCGGCCATCACCTGCAGCGCCGCGTGCCCGGCACGCTCGCTGGCCAGGAAGCGCGCGGTGCCGCGGACCACGCTGCCGCCGCTCTTGAAGCCGTGGTGGTACTCGTCGAACCAGAGGGTGCGCCCCCCCGCCGCGTCCACCGCGGTGCGCGCGAAGAGCTCGGCTGCGTGGCTGGACTTCAGCCGCGTGTTGGTGAGCGGGAGCGCGTCGGCCCAAGCGATCACCCGCCCGCGCCCCAGCCGGTAGTCGATCACCACCGGATACCCGCCGGAGCTGGCCAGCACCTTCGCGTTCCGCATCCCCGGCGTGCCGCTCTCGAAGCCGAAGCGGAAGCCGTCCACCGTGGTGACCCCTTCCGTCAGCGGCCCCGGCTCGGCGGTGGCGACGGCGCCCTCGCCGGCCACGCCGCCCGCGATGTACGTGGTGGCGATCCCCAGCGAGTCGCCCACCTCGTCCTCGCCCATCCCGGCGGCATAGAGGAGCGTGCCGCCGCCGCGCACCCACGCCGCCAGCCCGTGCAGCTCGCCCGGCGAGGGGTTGGCCGACGGCGCCAGCAGCACCAGCGGGCCCGCCAGCGAGTCGGCGTCCACGTACGCCTGCAGGCGGCGGTCGGAGGGGATCTTCAGCTCCACCAGCACGTCGCGGAGCGCGCGGGTGCCGTGGGGCGTGGCGAGGTAGGTGGAGGCGCGGCGGTCCGATCCCCCCGGCCCCGCCCCCGACCCGCCGCCCGCGAGCAGGGTGAGGAGAACCACCCCCACCAGGATGGCGACGAGGATCAGCACGTCGCGGCGGCTATTCACCGGCGGTTCCCTCGGCCACGGCGGCGCGCAACCGCTCCCACCCGTCCATGTCCAGCGCGCGCCCGCCGAAGGCCACCGGCTCGAACACGCCCAGGAATGTGCCCAGCGCGTGCGAGGCCCGGGCGTTGCCGCGCGCCTCGATGCGGTAGTCGCCCGGCGTCTTGCTGGCATCGAAGCGGACGACGCTGAGCGCGTCAAGCCGCAGCAGCAGCGCCTGGTAGAGCGCGGCGGCGGCCTCGCGCAGCTTTCCCTCGGCGGCCAGGCGCGCGGCCTCGGCCTCCCAGTCGGTGGCGGTGCGCGGCTTCGACAGCTTCCCGCTCTTCGCCGCGGGCTCCTCGTCGCGGGCGCGGCGGACGGCCTTCCACACCAGGTACGCGATGGCCGCGGCCACGGCCAGCGTGAGCCCGCCCACGATGGTCCAGTACAGCGGCGGCGAGGTGTTGCGCAGGTTGGCGACCGACCCCATCCACCGGCCGATGCGCTCGAAGAAGCGGCCCACCTGCTGCCAGAACCACTCGCCGAAGCCGTGGCGCTCCTCGAACTCGGGCCGCTGGTACACGGTGGCGACCGCCTTCCGCACGTCGGCGGCGGTGGGGAGCGGCGCGGGCACGGCTACGCCCTCCGCGCGGCGGGGCGCGCGGCGGGGCGCGCGGCGCGGCCGGGGGCGGCCGGGCAGGTGCGGCGGCGAGGGGTCACGGGTGGCGGTGCGGACGGCGCGGGAACGCGGGGGCCGGGCGCGCGAACGGTGCGGCGCACGGGGGGGCGGAAGCTATGCGGGGGCGCGGAGCGTGTCAATTCGCATCCAAAGGAGCGGCCGGAGGATGGTGACGCCCGGCCGCCGCTCGATGATGGCGTCGGCTCACCCCCAGCGGGGGATGGGGCGGCCGGCGGGGACGGGCGCGGGAACGACGTCTTCGACTGGCGCGCCGGGGAGGGCGTTCAGCGCCTCGGTCATCATCTGCACGTCGAGCGCTTCGGTGCGCACGCGGCGGTCGTAGTACAGCAGCACCTTGCACCCCAGCCAGAAGGGCACGATCAGCGTGTTGGACAGCCCGGACAGCACCTGCCCGCTGATGTAGACGGCCTTCCCCGCGGTGGTTTCGGGGCCCAGGATGAGGGCGCCGAGCGAGAAGCCCATCGACATGGCGTAGCTGGGGAGCGACTGCAGCATGAACACCACGAAGCCGATCACCAGCACCTCCAGCCAGCCGCCGGAGATCAGCTGCCAGGAGCGGGAGATGGCCTGGAGGGGCCCGCGCCGCTCCAGCACCACCGCGGGGATGACGGCGAAGAGCGACGCCAGCATCACGATCATCCCGATCATGAACGCGAAGAAGCCCAGGAAAGCCAGGATCCAGACGAGCAGGAGGGCCGCGCCCAGCGGAAGCACCTGCTCGGCCCCGCGCCGGATCGCCTGGCCGGTGCTCACCGGCTGCCCGGTGTAGGCGCGCGAGAACTGCCAGGTCACGCCGCCCACAATCACAACCAGGCTGATCAGGACCAGCGGCACCAGCACGGCCAGGATGAGAACGGGCGCGTTGTCGCCGGTGAGCGCGCCCGCCGCCGCCATCGCGCCCACCACGGCAACGATGGGGAGTTGCGGGAGGAGCGCGGTCAGGAAGAGCGAGGTGAAGTTGCGCCGGTAGATGCCGAACGCGCCGTCCAGGATCTCGCCGATGCCGAGCGGGCGAAGCTGGGAGAATGCCATGAAAGTGGGACTCGCGGATGGGTGGGCGAAACCGCCGCCGGAGAGGCTCTGGAAGCTAGACAGGCGCTCCGGACCGGTCAAGCGCGGGAAACGGATGACGTGGGGCAGTGCACCTCACCGGAATATTGCCTTTCGCGCCAATCGATCTAAAGTATACGGACGCTCTCTCTCGCCGTGATACTTCCGCTGAGAGGCAACATGGGACGACATCGAAGGGCTCTGCTGGTCGCGGCGATGCTGCTGGCCGCCAGTGGCTGCGAACAACCAGGCCGGGGAATCACGATGACGGCACCGCCACCGAAGCCACTGCGGCTCGCGACGCCGACGCAGGGCTATCACCTGGATGCGGCGGCGCGGGCGAAGGTGCCGCCGGGAATCGACGCGTCCGCGCTGGAACGGCTGCTGGCGAGCGTGGTTCCGGAGCGGCGCGATGAGATCCTGGCGTACTTCCAGGTGCCGCCGGACCGCCCGGACCGCGGCTACCTGATGCGCATCGACGATCCCGAGCTGCAGGCGATCCTTGAAGAGGTTTGGGCGCCAATGTGGGACCACGCCGGCGCCACGGATGCCCAGCTCGCCGAGCACGCATTCCCGTTTCCCGGACGCGAGATCGCGCTTGCACGCCGCGCCGCCGCGCGCGACACCGCCCGTCATTGATTCGAAGTCCAGCACTTGATCTCCGGCGTAGCGAGGAACTATGAGAGGCACGCGACTTCTCGCATTTGTTACGGGTCTATTCGCATGCTGGGGAAGTGCGGCAGCGCAGGGATTGCCCCCGCTGCCACTGGGGGGATACTACATCAGCTGCCCCTCCGGCCTGAATGGGACCTTCTACCTCTGGGCCTATCTGCCCTACAAGGGCCACGAATGGGAGACGGCGTGGTATGCCACCTCGATGGCACGGCCGCTCCCCGGACTTGCGTGGTACGCGCCGGTCGGCAGGGCCGACCTCGTTTCCACCGACGGAAAGGCCAAGTGGACCAACGCCCAGGTCCAGGTGCAGTGCTGGATCTACAACGACGGCAGAATCATCGCGTATCACTTCGACCCGTACCGATACAGCGGCACAGTGACCGAATGCGCCTCCGGCGGAGGCAGCCCCGGCGGAACCGGGTTCACCGACGTCGGCATGGACCCGGGCTATGATCCGTACGGCACGTTCGACTCCGGCGGAGGCTCGTGCGACGGCTCAGCCGGAACCTCGGGAGATAGTGGCGGCGGGGTAGTTTGCCACACCGAATACATCTACATCGAGATCTCGTATGACGGCGGAATCACCTGGCAGACATGGTGGGAAGGAGAGGCAAAAGTATGCGAGTAACCACCTGCCGACCGGGGAATCAGCCAATGCAGAAATGCCGAAACGTCGTCATGGCTGGATTTGCCATGCTCCTCCTTGCGGCGTCGAGCGTTGTCCTGAACGCGCAGGGAGCGGCATCGCCGCCTGAGGGCAGGAGGCCACGAGTACCCGTCACGGTGGTGCTTCAGGACACCGCCGCACCGGCGGCCGGTTTTCGCATCATCCGCCGGGTGGACCAGCTCCCGCGGGACGTGATCCTGCTGACCGGTTCGGCCGATGCGGAAACGCTCTCTGAGGCTGTGCGCAACCTGCTGATGGTGCGGATGGCCGGCGGCGACACGGCCGTCACGGCGGGAGAGGTTCGCGTCCGGCGAGCCGCACCATCGCATGCGACGGTGCGGCCGTATCCGTGGGCAGAGCGGGTGCTGCGCGACCTCCACGCGGCACCGCCGCAGGAGGTCGCGGGAATCGGCTTGGCCAGGGCCGTTCAGATCTGGTTCCCGCCGCAGCACCACCGCGCGGCACCCTAGCGGCCCGGGAGATCAGCGATCACCGGATCGTCACGGGCACGGAGTCGCTGGCGGCGCCGGGGATGGGCTGGTGGGAGGCGTCGGACCAGTAGAGGCGGACGTTCGCGGCGCCGGCGGGGAGGCGCGGCAGGGTCCAGCGGTAGCGCGTGCCGCCGGCCGGCTGCACGTCCGCGGTCCCCGGCATCAGCTCGGTGGCGCCGATGCGGGCGTGCACGTGGCGGCCGGCAGCGGGGTCGGAGCCGTCGGGGCGCAGCGTGGTGCGCGCGTTGAAGGTGACCACCATCGGCTGGTCCACGTCGGCGCCGGGGCGCGGGTCCTCGATGGTGATGCGCGGCGCGCGGTCGACCCTGGTCGCATCCGCGCCGCCGCCGCGGAACAGAAAGAACACGGCCAGCACGATCGCGATCGCCGCGACGGCGCCGTAGACCCTGTCGGTGGTGGAGAGGCGCCCGCCCGAATCTCTGTCCGTCATCCCCAATCTCTTTCTTCCCGAAGCACTTGCGTCACGAGCGCGGGGAAGATGCGGCCCGGCCGGGCGGCGCGCGAGGGGGCATCTCCCCACAGGTTGCCGCGGGCGCGCGCGGGGGGTTAGCTTCGGGCCATGCGCCGCATCGTCCAGCTCCTGTTCCTGCTCGCCTTCGCCCTCACCCGGGCGGCGGCCGCGCAGTGCCCCATGGCCCCCCCGGCCGCGGACGGCGCGGAGCGCGCGATGCATCACGGCGCCGCGCACGACGCGATGCACGGCCCCGCGCATCGCCCCGCGTCCCATCATTCCGACGAGCCCGCGCACCGCGCCGACTGCGGCGTGGTGATGCAGTGCGGCCTCGCGGCCGTCTCGTCCGGCACCACGGTGGACGCGCCCGTCCCGATCGACCCGGCCGCGGCGCCCGCCCAGGCGTCCGATCTCTACGCATCTCCCTGCATCGCAACGCTCTCCCCTCCTCCGCGAGGCGCGATCCCGGCCTGATCGTGCGCCCGTGACCCGGGCGCGGAAACCGTGGATTTCGCACCAACGAGAGTGGAGATGAGGATCGAGAAGCTGGCCGCGGCCCTGCTGTTCGGGGCCGCCGCCGCCGCACCCGCGCGCAGTTCCGCGCAGGTGCGGCCGGACACGTCGCACGCCGCCCACGCGCACCCGCCGGCGGACACCGCGCACGCGGCGATGCATCCCCCCGCGCCCGCGGACACGACGCACGCGGCGGGGAACGCCCACGCGGGGCACGACATGGGCGCGATGCCGGGGATGCAGATGCCCCGCGACACGCTCCCCACGCCGATGCAGCACGCGGGGCTGCACGACGCCATGAGCGGCCGCCGCCACGCGGGGATGAAGCACGAGATGCTGATGCGGCAGCTGGGCGGCGGCTGGCAGCTCCTGGGGATGGCGCAGGCGTTCGCCATGACGACGGGAGCCGCGCCGGGCGACGCGGACAGCCCGCTGCACGAGACGGAATCGTACCTCACCCAGCCCGCGGTGATGGTGAACGTGCTGAGCCCGGGCGCCACGCTCGCCCTGCGGACCACGCTGAACCTGGAGGCGCTCACCCAGCCGCGGGGCGAGATCACCTACGGCGGGTGGGGCGAGGGATTCATCGACCGGCGCCACCCGCACACCTTCCTGCACGAGGCGATGGTGAGCCTCAATCTGTGGAACGTCGCGGGCGGCGCCTTCTCCCTCTCCGCCGGGAAGGGGTTCGCGCCGTACGGGACCGACGACCCCATGTCGCGCCCGGTGGCGAAGTATCCCACCAACCACCACCTTTCGCAGATCCTGGAGCGCTGGACACTGAACGGCCAGTGGCTCTCCGGCCCGTGGAGCGTGGAGGCGGGCGTGTTCGGCGGGCAGGAGCCCGACGGGCCGTGGGACGTGGGGAACATCACCTCCTTCGGCAACTCGTTCTCCGGCCGCGTGACCCGCCGCTTCGGGGGGACGGGGACCACCGCGCCGTGGGAGCTCTCCGCGTCGTTCGGCAGCGTGGGCGAGAGCCACGAGGGGACGACGGAGCGCACCGCACTGTACAACGCCAGCATCCGCCACTCCGGGTCGCACTCGTTCGGCGGGATCTACGCCATGGCCGAGGCGTCGGTGAGCGACCCGGCGCACGGCGGCGGCTTCTTCTCCGTGCTGGGCGAGACGCAGGTGCGCATCGCGCGGCACCGCCCGTACTACCGCGTGGAGCTGGCCACGCGGCCGGAGTACGCGCGGCTGGGCGCCGTGGGGTCGGACGCGTTCTTCCGCTACGACCACGACACCGAGCCGGTGGGCGCCAGCCGCTGGCTGATCAGCTCGCTGGGCTACGAGTACGACCTGTCCGGCGGCGGCGTGGCCACGCGCCCGTTCGTGGAGGTGCAGCGGAACCACGTGGCCCGCCAGCGCGGCGCCGTCCCCTCGGTGCTGCTGGAGCCGGGGGACTTCTGGGCCGTGTCCGCCGGCTTCCGCCTCTTCTTCGGCGGCGGGCCCATGCGGATGGGGAGCTACGGCGCGCTGGACGACATGACCCTGATGCACCACCCGCTCGGCGGGATGGATTCCATGGCCGGGATGACCGACTCGCACTGATGCCCCGCTCGCTCGCCCCCTTCCGCGCGGCCGCCGCGGCCGCGCTCCTGTCCGCCACGCTGGTGCGCCCCGCCCCCGCGGCGGCGCACACGCGGCTCCAGTCGTCCCGCCCCGCGGACCACGCCGCGGTGGGCGACACGCTGCGCACTCTCCATCTCCGGTTCAGCGAGGCCGTCGCCCCGGCGATGTCCGTGCTGGAGCTGCGGCTGGGCGATTCGGTCGTCGCGCGCGGGGCGATGCGCGGCGATCCGGCGGACGCGAACGCGCTCGATTTCGCCCTCCCCGGCCGCCTCTCGCCCGGCGGCTACGTGGCGAGCTGGCGCGCGGCGTCGGCGGACGGGCACGTGGTCCGCGGCACCCTGGCGTTCACGGTCGAGGCGGCGGAGCCCGCGCCGGCCATCGCCGCGGCATCCGGGTTCGCGCCGCGGGGCGACGTCGCGCCGGGTGACGGGCAGCCCTCGGCGGACGCGGGGGCGATGGAGGACGAGGGGGATTCGGATGCCGCGGCGCCGCTCCCGGTGGCGGTGCGGTGGATGGAGTTCCTGGCGCTGCTGGGGATGATCGGCTCCGTGTCCTTCCATCTCCTCGTCATCCGCCGGCTGCGGGGCGGGGAGATGGAGAAGGTGGCGGACCGCGCGGAGTACGGCGTGTGGTACCTGGCCGCCGCCGCCGCCGCGCTCTCGCTGCTGACGCTGCTCGCGCGGCTCTGGCTGCAGAGCGTGGCCCTGAACGGCGCCGCCGACGCCTTCGACGGGGAGATGCTGAACGCGCTGCTCACCGGCACCGTGTGGGGGAGCGGGTGGATCCTGCAGGCGCTGGCGACGGTGGCGTTCTTCCTGGGATTGATGGTGGCGCGGGCGCCGCACGGGCGATCGGTGGGGTGGATGGGCTCCGCGGTGGCCGCGCTCCTCCTGGCCGCCGTCCCCGCGCTCAGCGGCCACGCGGCTGCGGAGGAGCGGCTGACCGCGCTGGCGATCGCGTCGGACTGGCTGCACGTGCTGGGCGCCGGCGTCTGGCTGGGAACCTTGGCGGCGGTAATGCTGGCCGGCCTCCCCGCCGCCGCCTTTGCCGGCGAGGGGAAGGCGACGGCGGACTTCGCGCGCATCGTGGCGGTGTTCTCGCCGGTGGCGCTCGCGGGGGCGGGGCTGGCGGGCGCGACGGGGGTGGTCAACTCGCTCTTCCACATCACCGCCATCCCGGACCTGTGGCGCACCGGGTACGGGGTGATGCTGCTGGCCAAGCTGGCGCTGCTGGCCATCGTCGGCGCGATCGGCTTCTACAACTGGCGCTTCGTCCTCCCCACGCTGCAAGCCTCCGAATCGCCCTCGCGGCTGCGGCGCACGGCCGGGGCGGAGCTCGCCGCCGGCCTCCTCGTCGTCCTCGTGACGGCGATCCTCGTCGCGCTCCCGCCTCCCTGAGTCTCCCTCTTCTACCGAAATCCAGCGATGCCAGGAGAACGGGCCGAATCGAGGCAGCAAGAAACGGACGTCATCCTGAGGCCGGCCACGCCGCAACCTGCGTACACACAATAAGTTGCAGGCCGAAGGATCGATAATCGCCCTGCACGTGAGCCGGTAAGACGCACCCAGGGCTCGGATGCGTCTCCCCCGACTCACGTGCGACACCGGCTATGGATCCTTCGGCCTGCAAATGCTTGTGTGGACTCGGATGATAGTGTGGCCGCCTCAGGATGACGTCTTTTGTGTACGATTTGATGCCAGTGCCGCGCCGATGCAGGATGGCAGCGACTCGCAGCCTGCGCAGCAGCCTTTCCGTCTTCACCCGCCCTTCCGCATTGCGGCGCCGCAAAACCGTCGGCATCATCCCCGGCTCGCAGCCGTCCGTTCCCGCACAGCCGTGGCCCTGATGCACAAGCGGATCATCGCCGGAATCCTGGCGCTCGCCCTGGCATGCGGCGCGCCGGCCGCGCGCGCGCAGATCGTCACGCGGCCGCACCTGGACTGGCGGACGGTGCGCACGGAACACTTCACCGTGCACTACCCGGTGGAGATGGAGGCGTGGACGCTGGACCTGGTGCCGCGCCTCGAGGCCATCCACGCCGAGGTCGCCGCGATGGTGGGCTACGCGCCCGCCGCGCGCGTCACCATCGTCGTCGAGGACCCCTCCGCCGCGGCCAACGGCTTCGCCTTCCCCTTCCTGGACGAGCCGGCCATCGCCCTGTGGCCCACACCGGCGGACCCGCGCTCGGCCCTCGGCAGCACCCGCGACCCGGCCGAGCAGCTGGCGGTGCACGAGTTCGCCCACATCGCCCACCTCGCCCGCCCGCCGCGCAACCCGCGCCAGCGCCTGTTCGTCCGCCTGGCGCCGGTGAAGCTGGGGCCCCTGGCCGTGAAGGCGCCGCGCTGGCTGAGCGAGGGATACGCAACGTACGTGGAGGGAAAGCTGACCGGGAGCGGGCGGCCGTACAGCGTGGTCCGCGCGGCCGTGCTGCGGCAGTGGGCGCTGGAGGGAAAGCTGCCGCGCTACGAGCAGCTGAGCGCCGCGCAGGGGTACTACGGCGGGTCGATGGCGTACCTGGCCGGGTCGGCGTTCCTGGAGTGGCTCGTCCAGCAGCGCGGCGAGCCCAGCCTGCCCAACCTGTGGCGGCGGATGAGCGCGCGGCGCGACCGGACCTTCGACGCGGCGTTCGCGGGCGTGTACGGCGGCACCCCGGCGGAGATGTACGGCCGCTTCACCGTGGACGTGACCGAGCGCGCGCTGCAGGCCCGCAACGCGCTTCGCACCGCCGGCCTCGCCGTCGGCGACACCGTGCAGCGGCTGAACTGGGGAACGGGCGACCCCGCCGTTTCGCGCGACGGGCGGTTCATGGCCATCGTCCTCCGCGGCGCCACGCCGGCCGCGTCGCGCGTGGTCGTCTGGAGCACCGCGGACGCGCGCGTAGACTCGGCGGCGCAGGCGCGGGCGGACAGCGCGCTCCTGGCGCACGACCCCGAGGACGTGCCGGACATCCCGGGCCGCCACCCGGGGAAGCGCGCGCTGGCCACGCTCTTTCCCGTGAACGGCCGCCCGCACGACGCGCCGCGCTTCCTCCCCGACGGCAGCGGCATCCTGCTCACCCGCAACGAGCCGCTTGGCGACGGCGCCGTCCGCCCGGACCTGTTCGTGTGGGACTGGCGAAGGAAGACGCTGCGCCGCGTCACCCGCGGCGCGTCGCTGCGCTGGCCGGACCCGGCGCCGGATGGGCGCACGGCCGCCGCCGTCCAGTGCACGGGCGGCATCTGCGGCGTGGTGACGGTGGACCTGGCCACCGGCGCGGTCCGCACCCTGGTGGCCGCGCGGCCGAACCGCGTCTACTACCGCCCGCGCTGGTCGCCGGACGGGCGCGGCATCGCCGTGGCCGTGCAGGAGGGGCGGCGCTGGGCGATGGTGATGGTGGACGCCGCGACCGGCGCCGAGCGCCGCATCGGCCCCGACGACGGCGCCAGCCGCTACGACGCCGCCTTCCTCCCCGGCGGCCGCGCGCTGGTCGAGGTCTCCGAGCGTGGCGGGATCGCCAACGTGGAGACGCTGGACCTGGCGACGGGGGAGACGCGCACGCTCACCCGCGTCACCGGCGCGGCGGCGGCGCCGGAGCCGCAGGACAGCGGCCGCGTCTTCTACCTCGCCCTGCACGCGCGGGGGATGGACCTGATGCGCATCCCGCTGGCGGGCGCCGCGGCGGGGCCGCTGGTCGCGCTGGACACCACGCTGGTCCCCGCCGCGCCGCGCGTCGCCGTCAGCGAGCCTGACACGCTCGGGCGCGGACCGCTGCCGCCATCGCACGCATACGGGCTGGGGCCGCGGCGCAACCGGCTGTTTCCCACTGCGGTGGTGGATGCGGACGGCGGATCGGCGGGGCTGGTGCTGCTGAACGCCGATCCCGTCGGCCGCCTGAGCGCCCTCCTCCGCGCCGCCGGCGGGGACGCGGGGATGCCGCGGGGCGCGGCGCTCAATCTCGTCTACCGCCGCTGGATTCCGTCCGTCGGGCTGGACCTGTTCGGGATGCGGCATCGCCCGTCGCAGCTCCGCAGGTCGCTCGTCTCCGCCGCGGATTCGCTGGACGCGGACTACGCCGGGGCGACGCTGTTCGCCGAGCAGCCGTGGGGCGGGTCGGCGCTGCGGCGGCGGCTGCGCGGCGGCGTATCCGCGGGGGCGCTGGACCTGCGCGGCGGGGGGACGTCCGCGCGAACGCTGGCCTTCGCGGAGGCGCAGGGCGGGCTCACGCAGTCGCGCGGCGCGCAGGCGCTCTCCCTCTCCGCCGCGATGAACGGCACGGTGGGGCGCACGGGCGGCGAGTCGTGGGCGCGCGGGCTGGGCTCCGTCGCGGCAGGGGTGGGGCTCTTCGGGCTGAACGCGCGCGGGCAGCTGACCTACGGGCGCGTGTCGGGCGATGCGCCGGCGTGGGAGCGGTTCGTGGCCGGCGGCGCGCGCGGGCAGCTCTTCGACGAGGCCATCCTGTCACAGCGCATCCCGCTCCCCGCCGCGCGCTTCGGCATCGTTCAGGGAAGGGAGATGCGGATGTTCCGGGTGAGCACCGATCTCGGCCTGCTGACGCCGTACCTGGCCGGCGTGGGCGCGGGCGGGGGATGGTGGGACGGCTGGTACCGCGTCGCCGGCGCCGAGGCCGCGTTCGACACGCCGCCGCTGAACGTGCTCCGCATCCCCTCCGTGCGGCTGATGGCGGGCGCCGGCTACCCGCTCGACGCCCCCGACCGCCACAAGCTCCGCCTCTACGCCACGATCGGCTATCGGCCATAGTGACGGAGATTCACGTCCAAATCCCCGCTGACGTCATCCTGAGTCGTCCCCGCGCTGCGCGCGTCCAGGGAGGATGAAAGGAGACTCGGTCGTGAGGTCGATGCCGCGGAATGAGCCGAACAGCCTCGCGCAGTTTGCGAGGCTTCCCGTGGTTGTTGCTGCGACTTTAGTCGCCGGTGAGGGGGCCAGCCCGCGAACTTTCCATTCAGGCCGGCCACGCCGCAACCCGAATCGACACAAGCGGTTGCAGGCCGAAGGATCCATAGCCCGTCCAGCACGTCAGCATGAGTTCGCCGCGAGTCTCTTACCCGATCCGTTCGGACGATGACAAAAAACGACGAAACCGCAGCCGCCATCTCCGGCAGGCTGCGGTTTCGTCTTTGGCATCAACCGAATGCCCGGCGCGCATCCCCGGCTCACGTGCGATCATGCTATGGATCCTTCGGCCTGCAACCGCCTGCGTGGATGCAGCTTGCAGCGTGGTCGGCCTCAGGATGACGTCTTTGTGCGTGGTTCCTGAGACACAGGTGAACGCCCGATCTCAGGACGCAGAAAACCGCAGCCCGCCGTCTCCGGCGGGCTGCGGTTTCTCGTTGCGATCATCCCCCGGTCAGCGAATGGTGCGCAGCTGCCAGCGGGTGAGCGCCTCCCAGTCGTCGTACAGGTTCAGGCTGGGGCGCGCCATCACGCGGGCGCGGATCTCCCGCGCCTGCGCGCGGTCGCCGACCGCCGCGTAGCACTGCGCCAGCCCGCTCAGCACCATCGCCGACTCCTGGTCTGCCGCGCTGAGGTCGGTGAGCGCCTGGGCGCAGCGGCCGCCGGACAGGAGCGCGTATCCGTTCACCACGTGCATGTCGGCCAGCATCTCCGCGCCGCCGTCACGCCGCGCCGCCTGCTCGAACAGGCCGGCGTAGTACACCGCCGAGTCCGCCTTCCCCGCCATCGACCACGCCATCGAGGCCGACGCGTTGCCGTACGGCGAAGCCAGCGCGGGGTCGCCCAGGTTGCCGCTGATCTCGCGCGAGTGGCCCAGCGCGCCGGCGGCCAGCGCCATGCGCAGGTGCATCGCCGCGGCCAGGTCGGGGCGGCCGGCGCGGGCGGCCTCGTCCATCAGCGCCCGCATGGCCAGCCCGGCGTTGCGTTCGTCGCCGTCGTACAGCCAGCTCACGGCCATGGCGTCCATCAGCTGCAGCCGCGCGTCGGCGGTGGGCGCGGTGCGGATGCCCTCGGCCAGGATGGCGCGCGCCTCGGCGCCGCGCCCGTTGCGCTGCGCGTCGGCCGCGCGTGCGTCCACCGAGCCGGCCGCGCCGATGCGGTAGGCCACGCGCGGTGAAGCGGCGGTACGGTTGGAGACGATGGAGGCGGTCGGCTGGGCGCGCTGCTGCCCGGAGGCGGCTTGAGCGCCGAGCGCGAGAGTGGCCGCCGCGAGGGCGACCGGGAGGGATTTTCGGTTCATGGCTCCTCCTCGGGGTCCGGTGGGGGACCCGTTCGGGTGGAGGGCGACGGCAGGCAGGGTGCGGGGGCGTTGCGACGTCGCCGGACCGGGCCGGGAAAAGAGGCCGGCTCCCAGCCTTCAATCTCGCGGCAACGCACCGGAATAGCAACCTTCTGTCCCAATCGTCACGGGCGATGAACACTTCGGACGGTTCCACGCCGGTGCCTGCTACGACGTCACACCCGGTTGCCGCAGGAGCCGCAAGACCCGGGCTCTCACACGAAAAATGCGACTGAAGTCGCGGCTACAACGGCGCGCATTCCGCCTACGCGGACTTCGGATCGTCGTATGACCGGTCGCCGCTTGCGCCCGCGCGGAAGGGCGCCCATCCTCATCCGCATACTGTATACGATTCACCGGGTGATGGGGATGAATCGCCCATCACTCGCCCTGCTCCCGCTCGCCCGGAGGATGGACCCGTGCGCACGCTCCGCCCGCGCATCGCCCTCGTCACCCTTGCCGCCGCGCTCGCCGCCGGGCCCGCGGCCGCGCAGCGCGACTCCGCCAGCGCGTCGCCGCGGCCGGGCGAGGTGCCGCAGCTCCCCGCGTCACCGAATCCCCAGCCAGCGGCGGATACGACCACCTTCGCGGCGCTGCGCTGGCGCAACATCGGCCCGGACCGCGGCGGGCGGACGCAGGCCGTGGCCGGGAGCCGCGCGCGGCCGCTGGAGTACTGGTTCGGCGCCACCGGCGGCGGGGTGTGGAAGACCACCGACGGCGGCACCACGTGGAAGCCGATGACCGACCGCGCGCTCGCCAGCTCGTCGGTCGGCGCCGTCGCCGTCTGCGAGGCCAACCCCGACGTGGTCTACGTGGGGATGGGCGAGACGGAGCTGCGCGGCAACATCATGCAGGGCGATGGGGTGTGGAAGACGACGGACGGCGGGAAGACGTGGACGCACGTGGGGCTCGAGCAGACGCAGGCCATCGCCCGCATCCGCATCCACCCCACCGACTGCGACCGCGCCTGGGTGGCCGCGCTGGGGCATCCGTACGCGCCGAACCCCGAGCGCGGCGTCTACCGCACCGCGGACGGCGGGCGGACGTGGGCGAAGACGCTCTTCCGCAACGATCGGTCGGGCGCCGTGGACCTCGTCCTCACCCCCGGCCGGCCGGACACGATGTTCGCCGCGCTCTGGGAGGTGAGCCGCACCTCGTGGTCGCTCTCCAGCGGCGGCCCCGGGAGCGGCCTCTTCCGCTCGACCGACGGCGGGGCGACGTGGACGGAGATCACGCGCAATGCCGGCCTCCCCGCCGGCACCGTGGGCAAGATCGGCGTCGCGGTGAGCGGCGCGCGGCCGGAGCGCGTGTGGGCGATCGTGGAGGCGCAGGACGGCGGCGTCTTCCGCAGCGACGACGCGGGCGCCACGTGGACGCGGGTGAACGACGAGCGGAAGCTGCGCCAGCGCGCCTTTTACTACACCCGCATCTACGCCGACCCGCGCGACACGGCCACCGTGTACGTGCTGAACGTCGGCTTCCAGAAGTCCACCGACGGAGGGAAGACCTTCCGCCCGGTGAAGGTGCCGCACGGCGACAACCACGACCTGTGGGTCGCGCCCGACGACCCACGCCGGATGATCGAGGGGAACGACGGCGGCGCCAACGTGAGCTGGAACGGCGGCGAGACGTGGACCGAGCAGGACTATCCCACCGCGCAGCTCTACCACGTCGTCACCACGGGCCACTACCCGTATCACGTCTGCGGCGCGCAGCAGGACAACACCACCGTGTGCGTGCCCAGCAACGGCACCGGGCGCGAGTTCTACGCGGTGGGCGGCGGCGAGAGCGGCTACATCGCCGCGCGGCCGGACCAGCCGGACGTGTTCTACGCCGGGAGCTATGGCGGGCTGATGACGCGCTTCGACCGGCGCACGGGCGAGCGGCGGGCCATCAACATCTGGCCCGAGAACCCGATGGGGTACTCGTCGGGCGACATCCGCGAGCGCTTCCAGTGGACTTTTCCCATCGTCCTCGCGCCCCGGAACCCGCGCGTGCTCTACGCCGGCAGCCAGCACCTGTGGCGCTCGGCGGACGAGGGGCAGAGCTGGACCCGCATCTCCCCCGACCTGACCCGCCACGCGCCCGAGACGCTGGGCCCCAGCGGCGGCCCCATCACCCTGGACCAGACCGGGGTGGAGACGTACGCCACGATCTTCACCATCGCCCCGTCCCCCCGCGACTCGATGGTGATCTGGACGGGGAGTGATGACGGCAGGGTGCAGGTGACACGCGACGGCGGGGCCACGTGGACCGACGTGACGCCGCCGGGGCTGGGCGACTTCGCGCGCATCTCGCTGGTCGAGGCCAGCCCGCACGCCGCGGGAAAGGCGTACGTGGCCGCCAACCGCTACCAGATGGACGACCTGGCGCCGTACGCGTACCGGACCGAGGACTTCGGGCGCACGTGGACGAAGATCACGACGGGGATCGCGAATGGCGACTTCCTGCGTGCGGTGCGCGAGGACCCGCGGCGCCCGGGGCTGCTGTTCGCGGGGACGGAGCACGGCGTGTACGTGTCGTGGGACGACGGCGCGCACTGGCGCACGCTGCGGCAGGGGCTGCCGGACGTGCAGGTGGCCGACCTCACCGTGCGCGACAACGACCTGGTGCTGGCCACGCACGGGCGCTCGTTCTACGTGATGGACGACATCTCGCCGCTGCGGCAGGCCGTGTCGCCGGACGCGCCGTCGACGCCGCGCCTCTTCCGCCCGGCGGACGCGGTGCGCACCGGGCGCGGGCTGGTGGTCTACTACGCCCTTCCGCGCCGCGCCGAGCGGGTGACGCTGGACTTCCTGGACGCGCAGGGGCGGGTGATCCGCAGCTTCAGCGGCACCCCGGCCGACAGCGCGCGCGCCGCCCGCCCCCCCGGCGGCCCGCGCGAGGACGATGACGACGACGAGGCGCCCGCGCGGCCGCCGGAGCCCAAGCTGGCGGTGAAGGCGGGGCTGAACCGCTTCACCTGGGACCTGCGCTACCCGGGCGCCGAGGACTTCCCCGGGCTCATCCTCTGGTCGGCGCGGCTGGTCGGCCCGCGCGCCACGCCCGGCGCCTACCGCGCACGGCTGACGGTGGACGGGCGCGAGGTGGGGACGGAAAGCTTCACCGTGGTCACCGACCCGCGCGTCCGCGTGACCCCGGCCGACCAGCAGGCGCAGTTCGCGCTGGCGATGCGGGTGCGCGACCGGACCACGGACGCCAACCGCGGCGTGCTGCTGGTGCGCGGCATCCGCGACCAGGTGAACGAGCGGCTGGCGCACACGCAGGACGCCGCCGTCCGCGCCGCGGCGGACTCGCTGCTCGGCAAGCTCGCGGCGATCGAGGACTCGCTGTACAACCCGCGCCTGCGCAGCAGCCAGGACCCGCTGAACTACCCGATCCGGCTGAACAACAAGATGGCCGCGCTGCTGGGCGTGATCGAGAGCGCCGAGAGCGCGCCGACGCGGCAGACGTACACGGTGTTCGATGACCTGTCGCGCCGCATCGACGCGCAGCTGGCCGCGCTGAACGCCGTCGTCGCCAGCGACCTGCCGCGCCTGAACGCGCTCCTCCGCGCCCGGCGTCTCCCCGAAGTCCGCCCCGAGCCGCAGCGCCCGGCTCCCACGCCTCCACCGGCGCCCAATCGCGGCGAGGAGGAGGACGAGGACGAGGGGTAGCCGGCATCGCCAACGGCAGGCATCACACACGGAGGCACGGAGACGCAGAGTCTGCATCTCCGTGCCTCCGTGTGAATCCCTCTTTTCTATCGGTCCGCGCGAAGGCGGAGGAAGTCGGCGATGCCCTCGATGTGCGCCTCGGCGAGGCGGTCCAGGAAGCCGGGGTCGCGCAGCGCCGCCTCCTGCTCGGGGATCGGCATGTACAGCGACTCCGTCAGGCAGCTCGGCATCCACGTGGGCCGCACCAGCGCCAGGTTACCCCACTTGGCGCCCAGGTCGGGGATCATCGTCACCGCCGCGATCCGGCGGTCCAGCGTGCTCGCGAGGCCGGCCGAGTTGGGCTGGAACCAGTAGGTGCTGGTCCCGTGGTCGCGGAACGGGTTCGCCTCTTCCCCGAACGCGTTGTTGTGCACGGAGAGGAGGAGATCCGCGTTCTCCCGCACCGCCTGCTCCGGCCGCGCCGCGAGGTCCACCGACACGTCCGCCGTGCGCGTCAGGCTCACGACGGCCCCCGCCGCCCGCAGCCGCTCCGCCAGACGGAGGCCGATGGCCAGGTTCGCATCCTTCTCCATGAACCCCGTCGGCCCGATGGTGCCCGCGGGCGGATGCCCGGGGTCGACGACGATGTGGATGCCGCGCAGCGGGTTGGCCGCGTCGATGCGCGGCGGGCGGCGGATGCGCACCACCAGCGTGCCGTCGCGGTCGTAGAACGCCTTGTACCCCCACAGCCAGCGCGACAGCGCCACGTCCACCCGCAGCTCTCCCGGCGCGGAGGCGTCCTGCGTGGCGCCCGCCACGAAGTCGTCCGTCGCCACCCGCAGCTCCGCCGCGCCCGGCTGGCCGTAGACGGTCACGTGCACGCCCGCGCTGTCCGTCGTCACCAGGAAGGGCGCGAAGGCGGCGGGGATGCGCAGCTCCGGCGCTGCCCCGGCCGCCAGCGTGATCGGCCCTCCGATCGCCGGGACCCGCGCCGCGTCGGCGGACGGGCGGACGTTCACCGTGTCGATCCAGGCGACGGTGGTGTCCAGCCGCACGCGGTACTGCGCGCGCCGCCGCTCCAGCAGCTGCAGCCGCGTCCCCCGCGGGAAGAACCAGCGGTACGTCCCCGCCGGCGTCGGCCGCGCGTACACCGCGTCCGAACCCGTCGCCAGCGTGTCGCCGCCGCGGGCGACCGTACCGGTGCGCGGCGTGGCGAACACCTCCGACTCGGCCGGCGCGGCAGGGCGCGCGGCGGCCGAGTCCGTGGCCGGCCCCGCCTCGGTGGCGGTGTCGGAGGTGGCGCGCGGCGCGGCCGCGGCCAGGCGGTACTGGTAGACGGCGTCCGCGCGCTGGCCGTTGCGGAACGCGGAGAGCGTCCAGCGTCCGTCCGCGGGAACGGGGAGGTAGGCCAGGAACGCCCCGTTCGGCGCCACCGGCACCTGCGCGCCGTTGATCGCCAGCGCCGCGCCCCCCGTCCCCACCGTGCCGTACAGGAAGGTCGAGTCTCGCCGCGGCCTGGCCTGCCCCGACTCCGGCGCGATGAGGCGGATGGCGAGCGGCGCGTCGACCGCGGGGATCGGCGGCAGCCCGGAGGTCAGCGGCACGTACGGAAGCGGCGCGGGCGGCCCCGAGGGCGCCGGCCCCGTGGCGGGTGGCGTAGGCTTGCAGGCGGCCGCGAGCGCCAGCACGGCGAGCAGCGTCGATGGACGGAAGACGGTCAACAGCGGATCTCCTGCTCCGAAAGTCCGAATCGCCGCGCCCGCGGACAGGCGGGCGCGGCGATCAGGTGGGGGTGCAAGCGCGGTGCCTCCCGCCCGCATCTCCCCATCTCCAACCCCTTCTTGTTCGATGCACCGAAGCCAGGGACGTCATCCTGAGGCCGACCACGCCGCAACCCGAATCCGCACAAAAACTTGCAGGCCGAAGGATCCATAGCCCGCCGGCACGTGAGACGGGGAGACGCGCCGAGCGGACTGGCCCCCCTCACCGGCGACTGAAGTTGCAGCAACAACTACGGGAAGCCTCGCAAACTACGCGAGGCTCATCCGCTCACGCCGCGGCACCGGCGCTCACGGCCAAGCCGATTGGTACTCGCGCCATCCAGCAACTCGTGTTCATCCACGCACAAAAGCAGCGGTGCCGCGCCCGAAACCGGGCGCGGCACCGCTGTTCATCGTACTTCCGTACTTCCGTACTCTCGTACTTCCGTGGCTCCGTGGAGCCGGAAGCTTACAGCCCGGCGCCCAGCGTGGTGTTGGTCACCGCGCGGTACACGTTCAGGCGGCCGTTGCCGAACTTGGTGTCCACGCCGGCGGTGCCCAGGTCGTCGGCGGTGCTCTGCAGGCGGGTGCGCAGCGCGCTGCCACGCAGGCCCGTCTTCGAGGCGACCGCGGCGGCGGCACCCGTCACCTGCGGGGTGGACATCGAGGTGCCCTGCATGTAGGCGTAGCTGCCGCCGGCCAGCGGGCCGCTGTAGGTGCGGCCGCCCTGGTAGCCCGCCACGATCGCGCTGAAGATGCAGCCGTCCTCGGTGGTGTTGCTGTAGCAGTACCCGCCGGGGGCGCTGATGTCCAGCCCGCTGCCGTACTGCGAGTACGCCGCCAGCGCGTCCTGCCAGGTGGTGGCCGACACCGAGATGGCGTTGGCATCGCAGGCCGGGCAGCCCACCTTGCTGGTGCCGCTGTTGCCGGCGGCCACGATCACCAGGACGTTCTTGCTGGTGGCGTAGCTGATGGCGCTCTTCTCACCCTGGCTCTCGGTGGTCCCGCCCAGCGACAGGTTCATCGCCACCATGTTCGGCTGGTCGGCCGCGGCGCGGATGGCGTTGATGATCGACGAGCTGTAGCAGCCCACGGGGCCGCAGACGCGCTGCACGTACACCTTCACGTTCGGCCCCGCGCCGGTGATGCCGGCCACGCCCACCGTGGTGCCGGCCATGGTGCCGGTGGTGTGCGTCCCGTGGCCCTCGTCGGGGGTGTCGAACGGCGTGAAGTCGCTGCAGGTGGCGCTGCCGTTGCCCGCCGCGGCCTGGCTGTACCAGTCGCAGCCGGCGATCAGGCGGCCGGTGAACTCGGGGTGGTTGAAGTCAACGCCGGTGTCGATCGAGCTGATCACCACCGGGCTGCCGCCCGCCGCGATCCCCTCGATGGCGTCCATGTCGGCGTCGAGCTTGCTGGCGTAGCTGGCCGGGATGGAGCCGGTGTTGCCGTTCGGGTCGTTGTAGAACGACATGTTCAGCCCGCCCGGGTTGAAGAAGGCCCACAGGCGGCTGTCGATGGCGTCCACGTGGCGGATGTAGTTGGGCTCGGCCCACTCCACCTGCGGGTCGGCGGCCAGGCGGGCCGCGGCGGCGCGCTCCTGCCCGTTCTCGACCGACACGATCTGGAAGGCGTGCTTGTAGCCCTCCTGCTGGATCGGCGTGCCCAGCATGCGGGCGGCCGCCACCGTGTTCGTCCCGTCCTTGAACTTCACCAGCACCTGCCCGGGCACCACCGGGTCCACCGACGCCGAGGCGTTGGCGTTCTGCGGGATCAGCGTCTGGTTCGACGGAGTCGCGGGCGTGTCGGAGCAGGCGGCCAGCGCGGCGACGGCGAGCACGCCGACGGCCGTGTTGCGGATGCGGTACATCGACTCTCCTGGGGCAATCCGGTGGGTGTCGTGAACGGGGCGGCCCTGGTGCACGGTGCGGGGCACGCTCCGGGCGGGGGGACGATCGTTCGATTGAGTGCGGCCCCCTTTAAGGCAACGCCAGTGCCACTCGCCGACACGGCACAAAACCCGCATGAACACTGGATTTCTGAATTTTCAGCAGCTTTTTTCACCGCTCTGAAACACATCGCGCCGCACCCTTCTGGTGCACACATCCGCGCAAGCTGGTATTTACAAAGCAACTATCTGTTCCCGAAAACACATTTGTTCCCATCCGCGAATCTGCATAACTATGCGGACGGATGAAAGGTGGAGGTCGGGTGTCTCCCTTTCACTGCGCTCCGGGCGGGGGCTGCGCGCGCGGCAGGCAACGGTCCGACCGTTGCCAACTGCGACGGGCAAGAAAAAGTGCGGAAGTGCGTGAGTGCGGAAGTGCGTTTGCTTTCGTGCGGGTGCCGCGCTCGTGCGAATATCCGACGCACTCACGCACTCCCAAGCAAAAGCCCCCGGAAGCTTCCGCTCCCGGGGGCTTTCGCCACCCACTCTCACCCATCTCCGGAGCGCCCCCCACCCAGAGCACGCTCCGTCTCCCCCGTCCATCCAACCCGTCCCATCAAGGCTCACCCACCCGCCTCATCCTCTTAGCATATCCCGTTCCACAGCAGCGGGTTGTGGGCGAGATCCGGACCAGACCGACATTCTTCCGGCGTGCGCGAATCCGTCACCATACCGTCTCCAGACCGTCACCGAACCGTCTTCACCGCTCGCGCCCGCCGTGCATCCGGACCTCGCCCTCCATCCCGCGGCTCCCGGCGATGGGCGGGAGCGGCAGCTCGGGGAAGCGGAGCTTCCCCTCGCTGAAGCTGGCCCCGCGCAGCGCCACCGACAGCGCCTCGTCGATGGTGCCCACCGGGTGGATCTCCATCTGGTCCAGCACCTCGCGCGGCAGGTCCTCCAGGTCCGCCTCGTTCTCCCGCGGGAGAAGGATGGTGCGGATCCCGGCGCGCCACGCGCCCAGCAGCTTCTCCTTCACCCCGCCGATGGGCAGCACCCGCCCGGTCAGCGTCACCTCGCCGGTCATCGACACGTCGGCCCGCACCGGGGTGCCGGAGAGGACGGACACCAGCGCCGTGCTCAGCGCCACGCCCGCGCTCGGCCCGTCCTTGGGAATGGCGCCCGCGGGAACGTGGATGTGGATCTCCGAGCCCCACGCCTTGCGCGGGTCGATCCCGTAGCGCACCGCGTTGGCGCGGGCGTAGGTCAGCGCCGCGCGCGCGCTTTCCTTCATCACGTCGCCCAGCTGCCCGGTCAGCACCAGGTTGCCGAAGCCGGCGTGCTGCGCCTCGCCCTCGGCCGCCGCGGCCGATGCGCTCTGCATCGTCCGCTGCTGCGCCGACACCTCGATGAACATGATGTCGCCGCCGGTGGGGGTGTAGTACATCCCCGTGGCCACGCCCACCTGGTCCTCGCCGTTCGCCCGCTCGGGGTGCACGCGGGTGCGCCCCAGCAGCTCCTTCACCACCTCGCCGTCCACCTTCACCTGCTCCACCGTGCCGCTGGCGATGCGCCGGGCGGCCTTGCGGGCCAGCTTGCCCACCTCGCGCTCCAGCTGGCGCACGCCGGCCTCGCGGGTGTACTCGCTGATCACCGCCTGCAGCGCCTCGTCGCTCACCTCCAGCTCGCCCTCGGCCAGCCCGGCCTCGTGCAGCTGGCGGGGGATGAGGTAGCGCAGCGCGATCTGCTTCTTCTCCATCTCGGTGTAGCCGCGGAACTCCACCGCCTCCATGCGGTCGTACAGCGGCGCCGGGATGTTCTGCGCGTAGTTGGCCGTGGCGATGAACAGCACCTCGCTCAGGTCGAACGGCACGCCCAGGTAGTGGTCGGTGAACTCGTGGTTCTGCGCCGGGTCCAGCACCTCCAGCAGCGCGCTGCTGGGGTCGCCCTGGTAGCTCACCCCCAGCTTGTCGACCTCGTCCAGCAGGATCACCGGGTTGCGGCTCTTGGCCTGCTTCAGCGCCTGCACGATGCGCCCCGGCATGGCGCCCACGTAGGTGCGCCGGTGGCCGCGGATGTCGGCCTCGTCGCGCACGCCGCCCAGCGCGATGCGCACGTACTTGCGCCCCAGCGCCCGGGCGATGGACTTGGCGATGGAGGTCTTTCCCACCCCCGGGGGCCCGGCGAAGAGCAGGATGGGCCCCTTGGCGGTGGCCCGCGCCTTGGCCTCGCGCACCTGCTTCTCCAGCTCGCTCTCCTCGGGCTCCTCCGCCGGCACCTCGACCTCGGCCGCGGCAGGCGCGGTGGCGACGGGCTCGCCGCGGAAGGCGGCGGCGATCGGGTCCTCGCGGATGGGCTCGCCGGGCTCGCGGGCGGCCTCGTCGATGGCGGCCAGCGTTCCGGCCTCGGCCGCGGCCTCCTCCTTCACCTCGGCCTCGGCGCGGCGGGCGGCCAGCTGGCGCACGGCCAGGAACTCCAGCACGCGGTCCTTCACGTCCTCCAGCCCGTAGTGGTCCTCGTTGAGGATCTCCTCGCCACGGTTCAGGTCCAGCTGGTCCTCGGTGCGCAGGTTCCACGGGAGGTCGGTGATCCACTCCAGGTAGGTGCGGATGACCTGGTACTCGGCGCTCTGCGGGTTGGTGCGCTCCAGCCGCGCCAGCTCGCGCATGGCCTCTTCGTGCCCGGTCTCGGAGAGGTCCAGCGACTCCAGCTTCTCGCGCAGCTCCTCGATCTCGCGCCCCTCGTCCTCCTCGCCCAGCTCGCGCTGGATGGCCTTCATCTGCTCGCGCAGCAGCATCTCGCGCTGCCGTTCGCCCAGCTCTTCCTGCACCTGCTGCTGGATCTCCTCCTGCGCCTCGATCAGCGCCAGCTGGCGCTGCACGATGAGCAGCAGCGAGCGCAGGCGCTCCTCCACGCTGAGGACTTCGAGCAGCTTCTGCTTGGCCTCGGTGTTCATCTCCACGTAGAACGCCACCAGGTCGGCGAACTGGCCGGGCTCCTGGATGCCGTCCATGAACTGCTGCAGCATCTCGGGCGGAATGCCGCGGCGCTTGCCCAGCTCGGCCGCGCGGTCGCGCAGCTCGCGGTACAGGGCGATGAAGGCCGGGTCCTCGGCGTTCACCGGGGCCAGGTCGCTCATCTCGCGCACGTGGGCCGAAAGGCCGCCGGGCCCCTCCAGGTACTGGAGCGCCATGGCGCGGTGCTCGCCGTGGATCAGCAGCTGCACGCCGCCGCCCCCGCGCTGCACCTGCGCGATGCGCACCACCGTGCCCACCAGGTAGAGGTTGTCGGCCTCGACCTCGTCACGGTTCTCCTTCTGGGCCACGGCCAGCATCCGGCGGTCGCCCGCCAGCGCGGCCTCGATGGCCTGCAGCGTTCCGGGGCGCCCGGCCGAGATCGGCACCGCGGTTCCCGGGAACACCACCGTCTCCCGCAGGGGGAGAACGGGAAGCGTCGTTCGCTCGCTCATCGATCTATTCCTTTCATCGGTGCCGGCCCGGAAGGGGCCGGCTGCTGGGGACCGCTCCAAGGCATTTCCTTTGCCACGAATCCGGACCCCGCAAAACCTTCGATCTCATCCTCTAAACACGCCTCCAATATACACTTAGGCGCAAGTACCGTTCGACTGCCGAAACGTCTGGCATCCGGTCGTTCAGGCATGTACTAATGGCGGAACGGCAGACCTGCGCCGCCAGACGCGGGGAGATGATCCGCAACCTACGTCCGCGTCCCGCTTCGCGCACGCCATCGACGCCAGCCAAGGCTTTCCGGAGCGGCCGACCCGGAGAAAAGAAAGATTCTGGCGCGGGTTCCGTCCCCGCTTTATCCTGCCCTCCGCCTTGCCCCTCCATGCATCTTCCCATCATACCCCAGGAGAAGAACAATGAGCACGCCGACCATCTCCGCGATCATCTGCCCCGGCTGCGGCACCCGCAATGCCCCCGACGCCTTCACCTGCTCCTCGTGCGGACGGGTGCTGGACGACATCCGGCCCGGTTCCGCCGCCGGAGCGGCGAGCGCCACCGCCGGTCCCGACGTGGTGTCCCCGGAGCGGTACTCGCAGCAGGCGCCGCTGCTGCGGTCGCTGGGGGCGGTAGTGATCGTGCTGGGGGTAGTGGGCGCGTTGTGGATCGTGGTGAAGTTCGGGACCATGCCCGCGACCATGTACGACACCTTCACGGGCGGCGGCGGGCGGCAGGCGAACCCCATTGCCTGGGCAATCGCGCTGGCTACCGTGCTGAACTCCGTGGTCGTCGGGTCGATGTGCATCGGCATCGCGGTGGCGATCGAGAACACCGCGGCCATCCGCCACCGCCTGGAGACGCAGGCCTGATCGTCCGGTGACACAATGCGTGGCCGGCCCCGTTTCCATTCGAGACGGGGCCGGTTTCTTTCGTGTTCCGTAGATGAATCGCCGGGTGTGAGGATTGGATCCCCTTCGCACACTCGGTAAGTGAGCGCGAAACTGCCTCACCGGCGACGCTTCACGCGCGCGGGAGGGATGACGTATATTCCCGCACGCGACGGCGCGCTCCGCGCTCCACCCTCCACTCCGGCGGCGAGAATGGGGACGATCACCTCCACGTTGCGCGCGGCCCTCCCGCTGGCCCTGCTGCTGGCGCCGCTCCCCTCCGCCGCGCAGTCGGGGGACTGTCCCGCGGCGCTGCGATTCGTGGCCGATCGCGTGAGCGGGGATTACGCGGGTTTCGAGACCAAGGTCACGCCGGAGACGCGCCCCTCGCTCGACTCCGCCACCGCCGCCGCCGAGCGCGATGCCGCGGGGGCCGCCACGGAGGCGGCGTGCCTGGGCGTGGTGAGCCGCTGGCTCGGCTGGTTCCGCGACGGGCATCTCTCCATCTCCTCCACCGCTCCCCGCGACGCGGGCGACACCGCGGCGGCAGCCATCCGCGCGCGCTTCGCCGGGTGGGAGCGCATGGATGTCACCGGAGACGCGGTCCGCACCGGGACGCGGGACCCGCTGGAAGGCGTGTGGGAGTCGGCGGACGGGCGCTACCGGCTGGCCGTCCTCCCGCACGGAAGCGACGGCGAGTTGGCTGCGGTGGTGCTGCGCGCGGACAGCGTCTGGTGGACGCCGGGCCAGGTGAAGGCCGTCTACCGCCCCGCCGGCGAGGGAGCGTACGAGACCCGCTTCTTCCTCCGCGACCACTCCGAGCAGCGCTTCACCTCGCACCTCGCGCGCGGGCTGCTGGTGGGCCCGGTGAACGCCTTCACCCTGCGCCAGGTCTCCCCCGCGCCCGCGGACGCGCTCGCGCCGGCCGAGTACGCAGCCACGCTGAACACCGCCTTCGCCGCGCGCCAGGTGGAGCCGGGAACGGTGCTGCTGCAGATCCCCAATTTCGACAACTCGCGCTCGGCTACCATCGACAGCCTGTTCGCCGCCTCCGCGCCGCTTCTGCGGAACGCGCGGACGCTGATCGTGGACCTCCGCGGCAACGGCGGCGGCTCGGACTACAACTATCGCCATCTCCTCCCCCTGCTCTACACGCGCCCCATCGTCACCGTCGGCGCGCAGGCGCGGGCGACGCCGGGGAACGTGGCGGCATACGAGGCGCTGCTGACCGACAGCGGCGTGCCCGACGGGGTGAAGGGGTCCATCCGCAACAGCATCGCGGAGATGCGGCGCTACCTGGGCGGATGGACGCCCCGGCGCGAGAGCACCACGCGGTTCCGCCGGCCGCTCCCCCATCCCGAACGCGTCGCGGTGATCGTGGACGGCGGATGCGCCAGCACCTGCGAGCAGTTCGTCCTGGCCGCGCGGCAGAGCGCGAAGACCACGCTCTTCGGCGCGCGGACGGCGGGGGTGCTGGACTTCGCCAACGTCATCTCCGTCCCCGTCCCCGGCACGCGGCTGGTGCTGCACCAGCCCACCTCGCGCTCCGGCCGCCTTCCCGCCGACCCGGTAGACCCGCTGGGGATCGCCCCCGCCGTCCCCATTCCCCCCGGCGAGCTCTTCCCGGTGGACTGGGTGCGGCGCTGGCTGGCGGCGCATCCGTCGCCGGGGCGATGAGGAGGATGCGGATTGCCGCGCATCTCCCTTCCCGCTAAGGTTCAGGCCTGTCCAACCTTTTCAACGGCAGAGCCTTGACCGACCCGCGCCCGCAGTCCGCGGCCAGCGCCGCGCGCCGCGCCACCGACCATCCGAACCGCTTCGTCATCCCCGCCGACGCGCTCCCGCCGGGGTTCGCGGAGAAGGTGACCGACGACACGCTCATCCCCGCCCCGGCGCGCCCGGCGGCCACCGTGGTGCTGGTGCGCGACGCGGCCGGCGGCATCGAGGCGCTCCTCCTGCGCCGCCACCGCCGCAGCGGCTTCGCGGCCGACGCGTGGGTGTTCCCCGGCGGCGTGGTGGACGCGCGCGACCGCAGCGGCGAGGTGGCCGACCGGATGGACGGGCCCGCGCCGGAGGACTGGGCGCGGCGGCTGGGGATGGACGACCCGGCCGAGGCGGTGGGATACGTCGCCGCGGCCATCCGCGAGGCGTTCGAGGAGACGGGGATCCTGCTGGCGAAGCCCGACAACGTCGGCGCGCCGCGCCAGGCCGCCACCCACGGCCTGGAAGTCGCCCGGCGCGCGCTGCTGAACGACGTCATCGGGCTGCGCGACATGGCCGTGGGCAACGGCCTGCGCCTGTCGGGCGGCGAGCTGGTGTACATCGCCCACTGGATCACCCCGCTCCCCGAGCCGCGGCGCTACGACACGCGCTTCTTCGCCGCGCGCGTGCCGGCCGACGCCGTGTGCGACGTGCACGACCTGGAGATGACCGACTCCGTCTGGCTCCGCCCCGCCGACGCGGTCGAGCGCTTCCGCGCGGGGGAGATGAAGCTGCTCCCGCCCACCGTCCACACCCTCCAGCGCCTGGCCGAGCACCCCACGTGGGACGGGCTGCGCGCCGCGCTGGAGCACGCGCCGGTCCCCTCCATCACCCCGCGCATGGAGCCGCACCCCGAGGGCGTGGCCATCGTCGTCCCGGAGTCGGACGGATAGACGCAGCCGGCTCCGCACCGGCGGCTGAAGCCGCAGCAACGACTACGGGAAGCGTCGCAAACTGCGCGAGGCTGTTCGGCTTGGGGCAGGCTGCGGCTTCCGAAGGAGCTTGAGACGGCATCGTTTCGGGAGTCGATACATGGCGCGAGCGAGGTTTCCCCGGCGCACCGAGGCGGCCTTGCTCGCGGTCCATCTACATCTCCCTCCCGATGTTTCGGCCCCCGCTTGACGCCTCCGGCGGGCCCGGGTAGCGTTGTCGGTGTCCCCTCCAACCCAGAAGGACTTCTCGATGACGCACCGCCCCGCCACCCTCGGCGCCCTCCGCGAGTCCGGCTACCGGACCCGCAGCGTGAAGCAGGAGCTGCGCGAGAACCTGATCTGCCGCCTGCGCGCCGGGCAGCCGCTCTTTCCCGGCATCGTGGGCTACGAGGACACGGTGGTGCCGGCGATCGTGAACGCCGTGCTGGCGCGGCAGAACTTCATCCTCCTGGGGCTGCGCGGGCAGGCCAAGAGCCGCATCCTGCGCCAGCTGGTGGAGCTGCTGGACGACGAGATCCCCGTGCTGGCCGGCAGCGAGGTGAACGACGATCCGTTCGCCCCCATCTCGCGCTTCGGCAAGCTGCAGGTGATGGAGCACGGCGACGACACGCCGGTGGAGTGGGTCCCCCGCGACCGGCGCTACGTGGAGAAGCTGGCCACCCCCGACGTGACCGTGGCCGACCTGATCGGCGACATGGACCCCATCCGCGCCGCGCGGGGCGGGCACCTGCTGTCCGACGAGCTGACCATCAACTTCGGGCTGATGCCCCGCGCCAACCGCGGCATCTTCGCCATCAACGAGCTTCCCGACCTCTCGGGCAAGGTGCAGGTCGGCCTGTTCAACGTGCTGCAGGAGGGCGACGTCCAGATCAAGGGCTTCCCCGTGCGCCTGCCGCTGGACGTGATGATGGTGTTCAGCGCGAACCCCGAGGACTACACCGCGCGCGGCAAGATCATCACGCCGCTGAAGGACCGCATCGGCGCCGAGATCCAGACGCACTATCCGAAGACCCCCGAGGAGGGGATGGAGATCACCGCGCAGGAGGCGTGGACGGTGCGCGACGGGGTGCCGGTGGCGGTGCCGCCGTTCATCGCCGAGCTGATCGAACGGGTGGCGTTCCTGGCGCGCGACGACAAGCGCGTGGACCGCCGCAGCGGCGTCAGCCAGCGCATGCCCATCTCGGTGATGGAAACGGCCGTCTCCAACGCCGAGCGCCGCGCGCTCTCCGCCAGCGAGCCCCGCATCGTCCCGCGCGTGGCCGACGTGTACTCGGCGCTCCCGTCCATCACCGGGAAGATGGAGCTGGAGTACGAGGGCGAGCTGCAGGGCGCCGACACCATCGCCCGCGACCTGATCGCCGCCGCCGCGCGCGACATCTTCGACCGCGTGTGGGACGTGGACATGCTCGACTCCGTGATCGAGCACTTCGACCGCGGCGGCGTGCTGCAGATCAGCGACGGCGCGTCGGCCGAGGCGTGCCTGGCGGGGCTGCAGGGCGTGCCCGGCCTGGTGGAGGCGCTCCGCGACGCCGACATGTTCCAGCCCGACGACATGGGCCAGTCGGTGGCCGCCGCCGAGCTGCTGCTGGAGGGCCTTGCCGCGCACCGCAAGATCAGCCGCGCCGACACCGGCACCTACTCGCGCGCCAAGCCCGAGCGCCCGGCCAAGGGCAAGGGCGGCGGGGGGTTCACCTTCGGCTCGAGCGACATGTTCTGAGCGCGTAGGTCACGGCCGGGGCGGCCCGCCGCCCCGGCCGGCCCGCCAGATACCTCCTCACCCGCCCACGGCGCTGTACCATGCCCACGCTTGCTTCACCCGCCAGGTCGGCCCCTCTCTCGCACCGCCGCCAACACGAAATCGTCCGGGGCCCCGGCGCGGTGTGGTCGAGATGCCGGCCGGTGCCGCTCTGTGCCGTCCGCCACGTCGCCGGCGCGGCGGATGCGGCCGCATGAGCAGCCACACCGGGCGAGCCCGCTCATCTTCGTCCGCCCCCGCTGAGGAGCGGAAGGGCGCCGACCGTAAGGTCGAGCAGGGCTTGACCGACGTGGTGAACTTCTTCGGGCGGATGTTGCGGACGCCCTGCGACTTCCTCTTCCGGCCCCGACGCTTTCGCGCGGCAGTGGTAGGAACGCAAGTCGGGGCGCCTCCGCCACCCCTGGCCGATGACTATACGGCGCCCCTCAGCTACCTGGTGGTGAGCGCAGCGATCTGCAGCATCTACGGATATGCGGCGGCCACGTCGGGCGCGGGCTCGCAGCTTTTGCTGAAGAGTCCGCTGTTCCACCCCTTCGTGGAGGCGCTCACGTTCGTATGGAAGCGCGTGGTGGCTCTGAAGGCGGGGGAGATCGTGTTGCTGCTCACGCCCATGGCGCTGCTGGCGGTGATGTTCTCGCTGGCCTTCGCCACGGCGTGCCGCCTTTTCCGGCTGCGCCACGATCGGTCTACCCTGCTCTCCATCACGGCGTACCTGTTCGGCACCTACCTCTTGCTTCACTCGCTGCTGTTCTCGTACACGCTCCTTGCGGGCGTGCTCTGGAACGCCCGGTCCGCGTGGTGGCTGTCGGCATGCCTCCTGGCGGTACATGTTCCCATCGGCCTGCTCGTGGTGGTGGCCTTTGCGCGCTACCTTCAACTGCTGAAGGCGCACCTCGGCACGAGTGCGCGAAAGACGATGGGGGTCACCATAGTGGCGCTGTTGCTGTTCACGTTCTGCTTTGGCCCGATGGCCTTCGTGGTTTTCCCCCTGGTCGTCAGGCTGTGAGGACCGGCGGCCGCGGCACGATCGGCTGAATTGAAACCTGCTCGCCCGTCCGGCCGTATCACCATCCGACGGAACCAACGGCGATACCCAACAGGAGCGACCCATGTTTGGACTCATCATTGTCGGCGCGTCCGTGGCCGCGGCGGCGTTCGGATACATCCAGGCGCGCCTCTTCACGCGCAAGAAGCTGGCGTTCGTCGATGCCGCGCAGAGCGGCGCGGCGCCCGTGCTGGCCGGGGTCGGCGCGGCGGTGGTGGGCGGCGTGGCGGTGGCGCTCCTCCCCTTCTTCGGCGCACCAACGGCCCTGCTCTTCGGGCTGGGCGTGGGCGCGGGCGTGGCCTCCGGCCAGTCCGACATCAAGCACCGGCGCCTGAAGGCGTAGCCTCGCCGGGATAGAACACGCGAACGCCGCCTCTCCATCAGCGGAGAGGCGGCGTTCGTCGTTGCTTCAACTCTCGGAGAAGATTGGTCTCATGCAGTTGGGGGACGACGATTCGCGCGTCGATATTACTGCCCGCGGGCGAGGCGCCGTGCTTCCTTCCGCGCCAGGCGCTCGCGGCGGCGCGCGTCGCCGGAGCCCTCGCCGGCCAGGCGGTACTCCAGGTCCACGCCGCCCATGATCGCGATCCCGCCGATGCGCAGCACGGGCGCGTTCGGGTCGGCGGGCGGGTCCACGCTGCCGCGGTGGCTGAACCCGCCCATCAGCGCCATCCCGTTGGTCTCCACGTGCACCCCCGGCGGCACGATCAGCTGCACGCCGCCCATCATGGCGAAGCAGGTGATCTCCGTCACCCCCGGCCCGAAGCGCGCCTCGCGGAAGTCCAGCTCGGCGCCGCCCATCACCGTGATCACGTGCAGGTGCCGCGGCGGCGTCCACACGCCCTTCCGCTCCGCGCCGCCCATCACCGCCAGGATCACCTGCTTGTCGGCCACCGCGCCGGGCGCCGCCGCCGCCACGGCGGTGGACGCGGACGCGCCGCCCCCCGGCGTCTCCACCGGCAGGTCGGCGACCAGCTCCTGCAGCGCGACGAGCGTGGTGGCGGCATAGGCCTTCGTCAGCCGCTCCTCCAGCCCCTCGTCGGTCAGGTTCTCGGCCGCGTAGTGGTTGCAGAGCTGGTCCACGATGCGCTGCCGCGTCTGCTCCAGCGGCACGGGCCTGGGTGTTGGGTCGGTCATGGCGGTGTTGAACGAGATCGCGCGGCGAAAGGTTTCGCGGCGTCGAGCGGAACGTACCTTCGCCGCCCGCAGCCGAGCAATGGGCGCCGATGCCACCGTCGGCCGGCGCTCGTTGGAAACTGATCGGACGGTGAGCAGGCTGCACGTTTGTCCAGTTAATTCTACCGGCGAATCCCTTTATTCACTTAATTCATCCAGGCGCAGCATCTCCAAGGAGAAAGGAGCGTAACACACTGCAGCCGACACCCGTGCTCTCCCCTTTATTTACTTTCACTTGCACGCGGACGGAGACAAGCACCGGTATACGCACGAAGCCCTCCCGGTGCGCATGCCGGGAGGGCTTCAATCCTTTGTCGTCCGCGACCGCGCCTACGCCATCGGGTGCCGGTGAGCGGCGGAGTAGCGGCCGGTGAGGTGGTGCTCCAGCTGGCGCTCGATGTCGCCCAGCAGCGAGCTGGCGCCGAAGCGGAAGAGCGACGGCTTCAGCCACTCCGTGCCCAGCTCCTCCTTCATCATCAGCATCCACACCAGCGAGTCCTTGGCGGTGCGGATGCCGCCGGCGGGCTTCAGCCCCACGTCGTGGCCGGTGCGCTCGCGGTACTCGCGGATGCAGCGCGCCATCGTGAGCCCCACCGGCAGCTCGGCGTTGCGGCTTTCCTTGCCGGTCGACGTCTTGATGAAGTCCGCGCCCGCCATCATGCACACCAGCGACGCCCGCGCCACGTTGCGCAGCGTGGCCAGCTCGCCCGTGGCCAGGATCGTCTTCAGGTGCGCCGGGCCGCACGCCTCGCGCATGGCCTTCACCTCGTCGTACAGCGCCTCCCACTGGCCGGTCAGCACCAGCTCGCGGGTGATGACGATGTCGATCTCCTCCGCCCCCGCGTCGACCGAGGCGTGGATCTCCTCGATGCGCTGGCGGAAGGGCGAGAGCCCCGCCGGGAAGCCGGTGGACACCGCCGCGACGGGAATCCCCGAGCCGCGCAGCGCCTCCACCGCCGTCTCCACGAAGCGGTGGTACACGCACACGGCCGCGGTGCGGATGGGAAGGCCGGCCGCGCCGAGGCCCTCCAGCACGTCGTCGCGCACGGGCTGGCGGGCCTTGGCGCACAGGCGGCGCACGGTGCCGGCGGTGTCGTCGCCCGAGAGCGTGGTCAGGTCCATCAGGGTGATGGCGCGCAGCAGCCACGCGGCCTGCCACTCCTTCTTCACCGTGCGCCGCGTGCCGATGGTGCCGGCGCGGCGCTCCACGGCGCTGCGGTTCACGCGCACGTCGGCCACCCAGTCCAGGTCCAGCAGGGTGCCGGGGTTGCGCTGCTCGTGCGCGGGCTCGATGTCGCGGCCGCCGCCGGTGGGCATGGCGACGAGCTTGTTGGGGACGGTGCTTGCCATCGTAGTTCCTGCCTTCGTGTTCCGCCGCGCCTCGCGCGCGGGCGGAACAAGATATGCCCATCCGCGGCCCCACGCCATCTTGAACGCGGAGCGCGCCGGAGAAAGGGTCACGGCGGAAGTATCGAGATCACGGAAGATGCCAGCGCGCTTCCGCACTCCCGCACTGCCGCGCTTTCCCCATCGTGCTCTCGTACTTTCGTACTCTCGCACTCCCTCGACGGATGAAGCCCGACGACGCGAACGGAAACCTCCCGCCCGGGGAGCGGCCCTTCCGGGTGCTGCTGATCGCGGGGTCGCAGCGGCGCCAGTACAACTGCCCGGGCGTGGATTCCAAGGCGCGCACGCTCATGCTGCGCATGGCGGACCGGCTGCCCGGCGAGTGGGAGATCGACGTCGAGGACCTGGGCAACGTCTACGGGCGCGCGCGGATCCAGGCGTGCAACGCCTGCGTCAGCACCTCGATGGCGCTGTGCGTGTGGCCGTGCAACTGCTATGAGAAGGGCGACAGCGCCGAGCCCGACCTGATGTGGGACCTGGACCTCTACGCCCGCCTGGACCTGGCCGATGCGTGGGCCGTCATCGGCCCGGTGAACTGGTACGCGCCGTCGACCAACCTGAAGGCGATGTTCGACCGGCTGGTGTGCATGAATGGCGGCAACCCGCGCGAGGAGCTGATCGGGCACAAGGACCCCGAGCGCGCGATGGCGCTGGAGCATTCGCCCGAATGGGCCGAGTTGTCGGTGAACCACCTGGAGGGCCGCACCGCCGCCTTCTTCTGCTACGGAGACGGCGGCGGCGACGAGCTGGACGGGAGCGGCCGCCCGAAGATCCTGCGCCACCCGGAGTACTTCGACCCCGGGGCGGAACCGTTCGAGCACGGGCGCGACGCCTACGCGCCGCTGGTGTGGCAGTGCCGCTACGGCGGCGTGGAGGTGCCCGACGCGCTCTGGCGCTACGAGGAGTTCGGGAACGGGAAGAAGTACTCCGACAACCAGGCCGAGGACATGGTGCGCGAGCCGGAGGTGATGGCCGCGTTCGAGGCGTGGACGGACGACTTCGCCGCCTTCGTCCACGCGAAGGGAAAGGTGCGGCCGGGGAGGTGGCGCGCGTTCGGCTACCAGCCGCCGTCGCACCACCTGGACGACCTGAAGCTGAAGTGGCGTGAGGTGCGGATGAGCCTGGGCCGCCCGCCCGCCGGCTCGTCGCCCGCGGAGCAGCAGGAGATGGGGCTGAACCGCGACGCCACCTTCCGCCCCGCCCGCAGCGAGGCCACGCGCAACGCGGGGTGATGCGTTCCGTCCGGGAGCGTATTCCCGCGATGGCGGGAGAGGACGATCGAAACCTCGCGACGGCCGCTCCCGTACGGACGCAGGTCGTAAGACCGGCCGTGCCACGGCGGTAGCAGAATGACGCATGCGGGCAAACATCTGCTTCATCTCCACGGAGCAGTTGACATGCAGGTGTTTCGAATGCAAGTTGTGTAGCCGCATGCTCGTTGGCACCCACCGGCCGACGTTTCCCGTCCTTCCGAAGCCGCTCTCCGCGGCCGCATCTGCCCCCCACAAGAAGCAGGAGACCCCCCGATGAAGCGCATCGTTCTTGCCCTGACTGCCGTTGCCGGCCTGTTCGTTTCCACCACCGCCGCCGCTCCCCGGCAGCAGGACGAGTGGACCACGCAGGTGCGCCGCATGCTGCAGCAGGCCGGCCGCGAATACGAGAGCCGTGGCTACTCCATGACGCACCGGATCTTCACCGGCTCGCTGGGCAACGGCGACAGCGAGATGGTGTCGATTCCCCTGGACATCGGCACCGCCTACCAGATCATGGGCGCCTGCGACACCGACTGCTCGGACCTGGACCTGGTGCTGTACGATCCGAACGGCAACCAGCTGGACGACGACCTGGAGCTGGACGACTTTCCCATCGTGGCCGCCAACGCCCGCCGCTCCGGCAACTACCGCGTGAAGGTGACCATGGCGCACTGCTCGGCCGAGCCCTGCCGCTACGGCCTGGGCGTCTTCGGCAAGTAAGCCGTCGCGCGCACGCAGAACGAACGGGAGCCCCTCCGCATCCAGCGGAGGGGCTCTTTCGTTTCGGCGGATCGTCCAGCGGAGTCGAACACCGCTTCGCGAGACCACGATGGGATGAAAGGGAGCCGTCCTCCGAGAGCGGGCACCGGCTGCCGAGCCGAACCAGCCTCGCGCAGTTTGCGAGGCTTCCCGTAGTTGTTGCTGCGACTTCAGTCGCCGGTGAGCGGGACGGCCCGAGCTTCTATTCACTCTCTTCCCCGTCCGCATCCCCCGCCCCCACGCTTTCGGCATCCCCGCCGCCGCGGTACAATCTCCCTTCCGATCTCCATCTCCCACCCGCTCGATCTGCCGATGCTCCGATTCGCCGCGAGGGTGGCCGTTCCGTGCGCGATGCTGCTGCAGGGCGCGTGCGCTCCGCCGCCCGTCTTCACGCCGCCGCCGCGGATGGCGGGGCTGGAGGGCGAGGTGCGCGAGATCATCCGCCGGCACGCGGGCGACACCGCGGAGGTGTCGGTCGCCTTCCTGGACCTGCGCACGGGCGATTCGCTGCTGGTGGAGGCGCACCGCCCGCTGCACGCCGCCAGCACCATGAAGGTGCCGGTGATGCTGGAGCTCTTCCGCCGCGCCGACGCGGGCGAGCTCTCGCTGGGCGATTCGGTGATGGTGCGCAACCAGTTCCGCAGCATCGCCGACGGGAGCACGTACGCGCTGGACCCGGCGGACGACAGCGACAGCACGCTGTACGCGCGCATCGGCCGGCGGCTCCCCGTCCGCGCGCTGATCGAGCTGATGATCACCCGCTCCAGCAACCTGGCGACGAACCTGCTGATCGACCTGGCGGACCCGCGCCGCATCGCGCGGACGATGGAATCCATAGGCGCGGGGGAGATGCGCGTGCTGCGCGGCGTGGAGGACGGGCCCGCCTTCCGCGCGGGGATGAACAACACCACCAGCGCCCACGCGCTGATGCGGGTGATGGCGGCGGTGGCGGACGGCCGCGCCGCGTCGCCCGCGGCAAGCCGGGAGATGGCGGAGATCCTGGGGCGGCAGGAGTTCACGGAGATGATTCCCGCCGGGGTGCCGCCGGGAACGCGCACCGCGAACAAGACCGGTTCGATCACGCGCATCGCCCACGACGCGGCGATCGTGTATCCCCCCGGCCGCGCGCCGTACGTGCTGGTGGTGATGACGCACGGCTTCGCCACCCCGGCATCCGCGGCGCCGGTGGGGCGCGAGATCTCGGCGGCGGTGTGGCGGCACGTCACCGGCGCGCGGTGACACGTTCGGGCGGCCGCGCCTACCGCTGGCGATCCATCTCCGTCATCTTTCCTCCATCCCCGCACGCGGGAACCCGGGGCGCCGCCCGGACGTACGAAGGCGCACCGATCCAGCATGCCGCCGCGCGCCGATCGTTGCGCGCATCTTTCCGGGATCTCCATCTCCCTGCCCGAACCCGTGGGACGTATGAAGCCGAACTGGTCCACCCGGACGCTGGCGCTGGCCGCGCTCCTCCTTGCCGCTCCGCTCTCCGCGCAGATCATGGGGGGGCGGGTGATGGACCGCGCCACCAACGAGCCGGTGAAGGACGCCATCGTGGAGGCGCTGAACGATGCCGGGCGCACCGTGAACCGCGGCCGCACCGACCGCGACGGCTTCTTCGTGTTCGAGTTCCGCGAGGCCGGCGCGTACCGCATCCGCACGCAGCGCATCGGCTACCGCACCACCACCTCCGACTCGGTGCGGGTGGAGGAGCGGCAGACGGTGCAGGTGGAGATCAAGCTCAGCACCGGCGACGTGGAGCTGGCGCCGCTGACGGTGACGGCCAAGACCCAGCCGCCGCACTCGCGCCAGCTGGACCAGGAGGGCTTCTACGACCGCGAGCGGATCGGCTTCGGGAAGTTCCTGACGCAGTACGAGATCCAGCAGAAGGCGCCGCTGGAGACGAGCGAGGTGTTCCGCGGGGTGCCGGGGGTGGGGCTGGTTCCCGCCGGCGGCTCGCACTACAACCTGGTGATCACCCGCGGCGGCGACAACTGCAGCCCGCGGGTGATGGTGGACAACATGGCGGTGGACCAGCAGGACATGGACACCATGGTGAAGCCGCAGGACATCGCCGGCATCGAGGTGTACCGCGGCCCCAGCGAGATCCCCGGCCGGTGGATGGGCCAGCGCTCCACCTGCGGCCTGGTGGTCATCTGGACCCGCCGCGGCAACGACGACACGCCGGCCCGGCCGTAGCACCGGCGAAAAAATCACCAGACGGGAGCAGGGCAGCGGGGAGGCATCTCCGCTGCCCTTTTTCCGGGAATGGAATTCCCGGGCTACAACAGCACAAAGTCCCTGCGGGACTGCTGCCAAGCCATCCGGGCACCACACCGACACTGGCGCAGGAAGGCCGGGAGGGGAGCGGCGGGGGGGATGCCTCTCCCGCACCCGGATCCGGCCGAGCAGTCCCGCAGGGACTTTGTGCAGTTGTTGCCCCGGATTTCCAATCCGGGGATGCAGGGGATGCTCTCGCACCGATAGACGAAGGGCCGGCGCTCGCTCGAGCGCCGGCCCTTCGTCATCTCCCTGCGCTCGCCTGGCTTACGCGCCCGCGTAGCCGCCGAAGCGCGCGACCGGCTGCATGCGGCACTCGGCGATCACCCGCAGGTACTCGGCCTCGCGGACCGTGTACTCCTGCACGCCCTTGCTGATGCCGCGCTCGGTGCGCCAGCGGTGGAACGCCAGCTCGCTGGCCGCCTGGTGGAAGCGCGCCTCGCGCCGCAATCCGGCCCATCCCGCGGCGCTCATCGCGGCCATCAGCGTCTTCGTGCGCCCGCCGAAGCGGCACAGCACCTCCAGCTCGCCGGGCGACACGTGGCCGGTCTGCACGTAGGGGATCAGGTTGGCGCGGATGATCTTGCGCTCGCGGGCCTGCGCGTACAGCACCACCCCCACCAGCCCGAAGAACGCCGGCACCATGATGAACAGGTACGCCACCAGGAACGCCGCGCCGAACGAGGCCGACAGGTTCCAGGTCGCGTGCAGGAACATGGCCGTCGACAGGCCCAGGAGCGGCGCCGCGCTCTTCAGCCCCTTGCGCAGCGTCTCGCGCGAGAGCCCCAGCCCGATGCCGGTCATCGCGGTGAACAGCGGGTGCGAGAAGGGCGCCAGCACGCCACGCACGAAGAAGGTGCCGCTCAGCCCGCCGCCCTGCAGCGCCTGCCCGTAGTAGGACACGTTCTCGGTCATCGCGAAGCCCAGCCCCACCATGGCGGCGTAGATCACCCCGTCGATCACGTCGTCGAACTCGTCCTTCTTCCAGAAGAAGAAGGTGAAGAGCGCCACGCCCTTGGCCAGCTCCTCCACCAGCGGCGCCGAGAGCACGCTCCCGCCGATCTCCGCCGCGCCCCGGCCGCCCACCGTGCCGAAGATGGCGGCGGCGATGGAGTTGAAGATGAAGGCGAAGAACACCGCCCCCGTGGCGCCCCACAGGAAGGCGGCCGCCAGCATCCACCTGGGCTCCTTCTCGTAGCGGTCCACCCAGAGCGCCAGCGCCACGTACAGCGGCACCGGGAGCACCGCCATGATCATCCCCACCACCAGCCCGGGAAGGCCGGTGTTCATGGCGCCAATCATCAGCAGGGTGACGAGCCCGAGCAGGCACAGCACCGCGACCGCGGCGGTGCCCATCACCATCTTCATCTGGTTGTTCTGCGGCATGGGAACTCCGGGGGATGCGCGACGCCGGCTCGCGCGTGGTGGGGGATGGGGAACGGACGTGGAGACGAACCGAAACGGCAGGGAGGGAAGAAGATAAGCAAACCGGCGCCCCCGCGGGAGGGTGGCGCCGGATGTCGTTTGCCCGTCCCCTGCATCCCCGGATTGAAATCCGGGGCAACAACCGCACGAAGTCCCTGCGGGACTGCCCGGCTGCGTCCGAGTGCCGGGAGAGGGCATTCTGCCTGTCCAGCCCACCCTCCCGCGGCCATCTGCGCCAGTGTCGGGGTGATGCCCGAATGCCTGGCGGCAGTCCCGCAGGGACTTTGTGCTTTGGTTGGCCGGGAATTCCATTCCCGGATGGAGATGCGGCTCAGACCTCGGGAAGCTGCTTGCGCGCCTCCTCCAGCGCGTCCCACGGGAGCATGGCGCACTTCACCCGCCGCGGGAGGCGGGCGACGCCGCTCAGCGCGCGCAGGTCGCCCAGCTGCTTGTCGCGCGCGGCCTCGGCATCGCCGTGGATCATGTCGCGGAAGCGCGCCAGCAGCGGCTCGGCCTCGGCGAAGGTCTTCCCCGCGATCAGGCCGCTCATCATCGACGCCGAGGCCTGCGAGATGGCGCACCCCTGCCCCTTGAAGCGCACGTCCTCGATCACCCCGCCGCTCACCCGCAGCTGCAGCACGATGTCGTCGCCGCAGGTGGGGTTGCGCATCATCACCACCGCGTCGGGCGCGTCCATCTCGCCGCGGTGCGCGGGGCTGCGGTAGTGGCGGAGGATCAGCTCCTGGTAGATGCCGTCCAGCGGAAGGCTCATCCGTTCTCCAGATCGGGTGCGCGCGCGTCCGGGCTCGTGCGCGGCGAAAATCGCTTCAGTACCCGAACACCGCGCGCGCCTTGTGCAGCGCGTCGATGAGGCGGTCCACGTCGTCCGTGCCCGAGTAGAGGTAGAACGAAGCGCGGGCGGTGGCGGGAACGCAGAGGCGGCGCATCAGCGGCTGGCAGCAGTGGTGCCCCGCGCGCACCGCGATCCCCTCGCCGTCCAGGATGGTGGCGATGTCGTGCGGGTGCACGTCGCCCAGCGTGAAGCTGACCACGCCCGAGCGCGCGGCCGGGTCGCGCGGGCCGTACACGGTGAGGTCCGGCACCTCGGCGATGCGCTCCAGCGCGTACGCCATCAGGTGCCGCTCGTGCGCCAGGATCGCCTCGCGGCCGACGGACGCCAGGTAGTCCGCCGCGGCGCCAAGGCCGACAGCCCCGGCGATGTTCGGCGTCCCCGCCTCGAACTTCAGCGGCAGCGGCGCGTAGGTCGAGCTTTCCAGCTCCACGAAGTCGATCATGTCGCCGCCGCCGTGGAAGGGCGGCATGGCTTCCAGCACCTCGCGGCGCCCCCACAGCCCGCCGCTCCCCGTGGGCCCGCACATCTTGTGGCCGCTGAACGCGTAGAAGTCCGCCCCCAGCGACGGCACGTCCACGGGGAGATGGGGGGCCGACTGCGCGCCGTCCACCACCATCACCGCGCCCACCGCGTGCGCCTTCGCGGCGATCTCGGTGACGGGGTTGATGGTCCCCAGCGCGTTGGAGATGTGGGCGATGGAGACGAGCTTCGTGCGCTCCGTCAGCAGGTCGTCGAGCGCCGACAGGTCCAGCCGCCCCTCCCCGTCGATGTCCAGGAAGCGCAGCTTCGCCCCCGTCCTCTGCGCCAGCAGCTGCCAGGGGACCAGGTTGGAGTGATGGTCCATCACCGACAGCAGGATCTCGTCGCCCGCCCGGATGTTGGCCTGCCCCCAGGTGTAGGCGATGAGGTTCAGCCCTTCGGTGGTCCCCTTCGTCCAGACGAATTCGCCTTCGTCCCCGATCCCCAGCAGCCGGGCCACCTTCCCGCGCGCCTGCTCGTACGCCTCGGTGGCGCGGTGCGACAGCTCGTGCACGCCGCGGTGCACGTTGGCGTAGTCGTGGCGGTACAGGTGGCCGATGGCATCGATCACCGCGGCCGGCTTCTGCGTGCTGGCCGCGTTGTCGAGGTAGACGAGCGGATGGCCGTTCACTTCCTGATCGAGGATCGGGAAGTCGGCGCGGATGCGCTCCAGGTCCAGCGCGGGGGATGCGGTTTCGAGAGTCGACAGCGTCATGCTCGGGACCTGCTGAATGGTTTTTGCCCGCGACCCCGAATGAATTCGGGGGCAACAAGAGCACAAAGTCCCTGCGGGACTGCGGCCGCGGCATCGCGGCGGTGCCGAGGCATCGGTCCAGCCGCGGCCGCCTGCAGCCTTTCCACTCGCCGGAATGCCGCCCTGCAGTCCCGGAGGGACTTTGTGCTCTTGTTGCCTCGGGTTTTCAACCCGGGGGCGATGCCGGGGAGATGCGCCGGTCCAGGTCCAGCCCTAGATCCCCAAACTCCGCAGCCCGCCGGCCTTCTCCGCCGGGGCGGGCTCGTCGGCGATCTCCACCCACACCGCGCCGTCCTCGACCTTGGCGGGGTAGATGGCGATGGGGCGGAAGGCGGGGGCGCAGGTGGGCTCGCCGGTGAGCAGGCAGAAGGCGGCGCCGTGCCACTCGCAGGTGATGGTGCGCGCCGCCGCGTCCACCTCGCCGTGGCTGAGCGGAAAGTCGCGGTGCGAGCAGTTGTCGGCGAAGGCGTACACCTCGCCGTCCACCCGCGCCACCGCGATCCGCCGCCCGGCCGCCTCCACGCCCAGCGCCCCGCCCTCCGGAAGCTGGGAGAGCGCGGCCACCCTCACGAACGCCACCCGCGTCAGACCCTGCGCGCCAGCTTGCGCTCCACCGCCTGCAGCAGCTCGGTGCGCACGCCCTCGCTGGGCAGCTGCTCCAGCACCTCGGCGAAGAAGCCGAACACCACCAGCCGGATGGCCTCGGCCTTGGGGATGCCGCGGGAAAGGAGGTAGAACACCTCTTCCTCGTCCAGCTGCCCCACCGTGGCCGCGTGCGAGCAGCGCACGTCGTCGGCCTGGATCTCCAGGTTCGGCAGGCTGTCGGCGCGCGCCTTGGCGCTGAGCACCAGGTTGCGGTTGGTCTGGTAGGCGTCGGTCCGCTGCGCCCTGGGGTGCACCCGGATCAGCCCGCGGAAGACGGAGCGCGCCTCGTCGTCCAGCGCGCCCTTGAACAGCAGGTTGCTGCTGGCGTGCGGGGCGATGTGGTCCTGCAGCGTCTCGTGGTCGAAGTGCTGGTCGCCCTGGCCGATGTAGATCCCCAGCATGTCGACGTGCGAGCCAGGCTCGCGCATGGCGCACTGCGCGTCCACGCGGGCGAAGTCGGCGCCCATGGTGCTGTACAGCATGGTGATCTTCGCGTCGCGCCCGGCGGCAAGGCGGTCCGTCTCCATGTGCACCACGCCGCGCCCGAAGCGCTGCACGCTGGTGTAGAAGACGGTGGCGCCCTCGTCGGCAATGATCTCCGCGGCGCCCACGTGGAAGGCGGTGCGTCCGAAGTCGCCCGACGCCAGCTCGTCGACCACCGACACCTGCGAGAACGCCTCGGCGACCACCAGCGTGCGGCCGAACACCGCCGTTCCCGCGTCGCCGATCCAGCGGTAGCTGCGCAGCGGCAGCTCCACCTTCACGTTCCTGGGCACGTAGACGAACAGCCCGCCCGTCCAGTACGCCGCGTTCAGCGCCGCGAACTTCCCCGTCTCCGGCGTCACGACCGTCCCCAGGTACTTCTGGACGAGCTCGGGGTGCTCGCGCACCGCGGCCTCGAGCGAGGTCACGATCACCCCCCGCGCGCGCAGCGACTCGGGCACCTCGCGCCAGACCACCGACGCGTCCACCTGCGCCAGCCGGGCCACGGCGTCGCCGCAATCCTCGCCCACCAGCGCGTGCAGCCCGGCGGGAAGCTGGTCGATGGAGGCCACGGGGCCGCGCTCCTCGGGGAAGGCGTAGGCCTCGAAGTCCACCGCCTTGCCGAAGCGCTGCCAGGAGTAGCGCCAGTCCTCGGACGCGCGCCCGGGCATGGGCGCGGCCGCGAACGCCTCGTGGGCGGCCACGCGCGCGTCGTGCAGCCACCGCGGCTCCACCTTGCGCGCGGCCAGGATCTCCACCTGGTCGCGGGTGAAGACGCCCACGGGCGCGGCGGCGGTGGCGGTCGTCGTATCGGTCACGGTTCGAAAGTCCGGTCGAAATCGAAAGTCCAGAAAAGAAGTCCCAAGTCCCAGGTCCCAAGTCCCAAGCTGTTCACTCAGGACTTGGGACTCAGGACTTAGGACTATCTGTTTATCCTACGCTGCCTTCCATCTCCAGCTCGATCAGGCGGTTCAGCTCCACCGCGTACTCCAGCGGCAGCTCCTTGGCGATCGGCTCGATGAAGCCGCGCACCACCATCGTGGCCGCCGCGTCTTCCGAAAGGCCGCGGCTCATCAGGTAGAAGAGCTGCTCGTCGCCGATCTTGCTGACGGTGGCCTCGTGGCCGATCTGCGCGTACTCGTCCTGGATCTCGATGTACGGATAGGTGTCGGTGCGCGCCTCTTCGTCCAGCAGCAGGGCGTCGCACTCCACGTTGCTGCGGGCGTACTTGGCGCCCGGGTTCACCTGCAGCAGCCCGCGGTACGACGAGCGCCCGGAGCCGCGCGAGATGGACTTGGAGACGATGCGGCTGCTGGTGTGCGGCGCGTTGTGGATCACCTTGCCGCCGGCGTCCTGGTGCTGCCCGTTGCCCGCGTAGGCGATGGACAGGATCTCGCCGCGCGCGCCCTCGCCGTTCAGGTAGCAGCTGGGGTACTTCATGGTCAGCTTCGACCCCAGGTTGCCGTCCACCCACTCCATGGTGCCGTCACGCCCCACCGTGGCCCGCTGGGTCACCAGGTTGTAGACGTTGTGCGACCAGTTCTGGATGGTGGTGTAGCGCATCCGGGCGCCGTCCTTCACGATGATCTCGATCACGCCGGAGTGGAACGAGTCCTGGCTGTACGAGGGGGCGGTGCACCCCTCGATGTACTGCACCTGGGCGCCTTCCTCCACGATGATCATGGTGCGCTCGAACTGGCCCATGCTCTCCGCGTTGATGCGGAAGTAGGCCTGCAGCGGCATGTCGAGCTTCACCCCGGCGGGCACGTACACGAACGAGCCGCCGCTCCACACCGCGGTGTTCACCGCCGCGAACAGGTTGTCGCGGAAGGGCACCACGGTGCCGAAGTACTGGCGGACGATGTCCTCGTGGTCGCGCAGGCCGTCGTCCATCCCCTTGAAGATGACGCCCTGGTCCTCCCACTCCTTCTTCAGCGAGTGGTACACGACCTCCGATTCGTACTGGGCGCCCACGCCGGCCAGGATGCGGCGCTCCTGGTCGGGAATGCCCAGGCGCTCGAAGGTGTTCTTGATGGTGTCGGGCACCTCGTCCCAGGTCTTGCCGGTGCGCTCGCTGGGCCGGATGTAGAAGAAGATCTCGTCGAAGTTCAGCCCGCTGATGTCGCCGCCCCAGGTGGGCCAGGGGCGCTTCAGCGCGTGCTTCAGCGCCTTGAGCCTCAGGTCGAGCATCCACTGCGGCTCGTTCTTCTGAGCGCTGATCATGCGCACGATCTCTTCGTCGAGCCCCTTGCGGCTCTTGAAGAGGTATTCGACGTCGTCCTTGAAGCCGTACTTGTACTCGTCGAGGCCGAGTGCGGCCACGTCCTCGTTGTAAGGCATCGTGCCTCCAGGAAAGAAGTGCCTAGTTCCTAGTGCCAAGTGCCGAGTGTGCCATCTTCACCAGGCACTTGGCACTTGGTACTTGGCACTCGGTCACGCAGTGACTTCCTCGCGCACCCAGTCGTACCCGCGCTCCTCCAGCTCCAGCGCCAGCTCGGCACCGCCGGTCAGGATGATGCGGCCGTCCACCATCACGTGCACCTGGTCGGGCGTGATGTAGTTCAGCATGCGCTGGTAGTGCGTGATCAGCAGCACGGCCATCTCGGGCCGTTCCGCCTTGATCTTGTTGATGCCCGCGGTTACGATCTTCAGGGCGTCGATGTCCAGCCCGCTGTCGGTCTCGTCCATCACCGCCAGCACGGGCTCGAGCATGGCCAGCTGCAGGATCTCGTTGCGCTTCTTCTCGCCGCCGCTGAAGCCGTCGTTCACCGAGCGGAGCGCGAAGGTCGGGTCCATCTCCAGCATTCCCATCCGCGCCTCGAGCTCCTCCTGGAAGTCGAACACGTCCACTTCCTCGCCGCGCTTGGCACTGAGCGCCGTGCGCATGAAGTTGGCGACGGAGACGCCGGGGATCTCGACCGGGTACTGGAAGGCCAGGAAGATGCCGGCGCGGGCGCGCTCGTCGGGCTGCATGTCCAGCACGCTCTGCCCGCGGAACAGGATCTCGCCGTCGGTCACCTCGTAGGCCGGGTGGCCGGAGACCACCTTGCTGAACGTGCTCTTGCCGGACCCGTTGGGGCCCATGATGGCGTGGATCTCGCCCTCGTTCACCTCCAGGTCCAGCCCCTTCAGGATCTCCGTTCCGTCCTCGGCGATCTCGGCGTGAAGGTTGGTGATCTTGAGCAGCGGTGCGGCCATCGTCTTCGTCTCCCGGAAGATGCGCGGCGCCAGTGGGCCGGCATCGAGCTCTGGTTATCTGCTTGCGGTGTGATCGGAGCCGCTGATACCCCGGTGTGGCGAGGGTGTGCGGGTTTTCAAGAATGATTCTCCGTATCAACCGGCAACCTAGGCCTCGTGCGCGCGTACGTCAAGGCATGAGCGCGCGCCGCGGGGGCCGCCCGCGAGCCGCAAATTTCGCACGCGCGAGGTACAGACGGAGTGCGAGAGTGCGAGAGTGCGACGCGCATCCGGCACTAGGCACTTGGCACTTGGCACTTGGCACTTGGCACTTGGCACTCAGCACTCAGCACTCAGCACTCGAGACTACCCGATCCGTGAACAGCGACCCGATCCCCCTTCCCGACCGTCCCCGCACCGTCCTCGTCCTGGGCGGCGGCGGGATGAAGGGCGTGGCCCACATCGGCGTGTGGAAGGCGCTGGACGAGGCCGGCGTGCGCGTGGACGCGGTCATTGGCACCAGCATCGGCGCGCTGATCGGGTGCTCGCTGGCCGGGGGGCATGGGTGGCGCGAGCTGGCCAGGATCGCGCGGGCGCTGACCAAGGACGACATCGTGTCCATCAACCGCCGCGCGGTGCTGTTCGGCGGCGTGCGCGAGGAGGCGGTGTTCGACGGCCAGCACTACCGCGGGTGGATCGAGCGCAACCTGCCGCTGAAGAGCTTCGCCGACGCGCGCTTTCCGGTGCGCGTGAACGCCGTCTCGCTCGTGTCCGGCGAGGAGCGCTGGTTCGGCACGGGGATCGACGAGAAGACCACGCCGCTGGATGCCATCTACGGCAGCTGCGCCATCCCCATCTACTTTCCCCCGCTGAAGCTGGATGGCGACGTGCTGGTGGACGGCGGCGTGCTGGACGTGCTCCCCATCCGCCACGCGGCGCAGTGGGCCACCGAGCGCATCATCGCCGTCGATGTAGGCGCGGAGATCGTGCCGCCGGCCGAGGGCTACTTCGAGCGCGGGATGATCGCCATCCACGACCGCGTGCTGACGCTGAACCTGCAGCAGCAGCGCCGCAACGCCGCCCTGCTGGGGTGGGACGGCCCGCCGCTGCTCACCATCCGCCCGCGCATCGGCCACCTGGGCGGGTGGGACTTCGACCGCACGCAGTTCTTCCTGGAAGAAGGCTACCGAGCCGCCCGCGAGGCGCTGCGCAGCGCCGCCGAAGCGGCGTAGGCCGCGGACGATCAACAGAAGCCGAAGCGGCGCGTCGATGGACGCGCCGCTTCGGCTTTCTGCATCATCCGAGCGACCGGCGCAAGGCGGCTATTCGCTCCCCGACGCGCGCAGGCGGTCGACCGTGGCGCGGACGCGGCCGGCCACCTCCGCGTCGCGCCGTGGGGCCCGGGCCAGGTAGGCGGTGAACGCTTCCAGCGCGCCGGCGCTGTTGCCGGCGCGGACGTAGGCATTGCCAAGGGCCATCCATGCGTCGGCCCAGTCCGGCGCGATCCGCACCAGCCGCGAAAGCTGCGCGACCGCCTCGCCGGGCTGCCCCGCGGCGGCCAGCGCGTCGCCGTACTCGCGCAGCAGCAGCGGCTCGGCGTCGCCCGCCAGCTCCAGCGCGGTGCGGTACTCCGCCAGGGCCTCGCCAGGTTGGCCGGCGGCCACCAGCGCCAGCCCGAGCCCGCGGTGCACGTACCACTGCGACGCGTCTTCCAGCACCGCCTGGGCAAAGGCCTCGCGCGCCTCGCCGGGCCGGTTCTGCACCAGGTAGAGCAGGCCCAGGCTGTACATCAGCATCTCCTTGCTCTCGTACACGCGCGACGACCGGCGCTGGTCCCGCCGGCGCAGCGCCGCGAGCACCGAGTCCAGCTCCACGCGCGCCTCGCCGTAGCGGCGCAGGCTCACCAGCGCCAGCGCGCGGGCATGGCGCGTGTGGAAGTCGCCGGGCGAGTGGCGCTCCACCCGCTCCAGCCCGCGCGCCGCCTCGTCCATGTTGCCCCGCGCGTACTCCAGGAACGCGCGCGTGAAGCCGTCGTCCGCCCAGTCTCCCGGGAGCTGCTGGTACGCCAGGGCAAGGAGCCCGCGGTGCACGAACGGGTTGCGCACGAGCGCCGCCAGCTGCAGCGAGTCCGCGGCGATCACCTCGGGCTTCCGCAGCACGTGCGCGTCGTCGCGCATGTATTCCTCGAAGCGCCCCGCGTCGTGCATGTGGAACGCCACCCACGCGGCGTACAGCGGCTCCGCGCGAGAGGGGTCCAGCCGCGCCGCCCAGCGGAACATCCCCTCGGCCTGCGACACCTCCTGGCCGTTCATCAGCTCGACACCGCGGTCGAAGTACGCGCTCCAGTCGTTGGGATCCGCGCCGGCGGGGAGCACCGGACGGGCGCCCTGCGCCGCGGCCGCCGTCACCGACAACTGCAGTGCGAGCGCGAAGACCACGCTCCTGACAGGGGTTTTGTGCATCGGAATGCTCGAATGAAGGGGTGATGGATGAAGAGGAACCGCAAGATGAAGAGGCTTCGGTGTGCTACGGCCTGGCGCCGGCGGGCTTCGCGGGTGCGGGTGCGGGCGTGACGGGCCTCGCGGGCGCGGCCGACGGCGCGGGGGCGACGGGCGGCCCGGGCGCGGGCTGCGCGGGCGGGGCCGGGGCGGTGGTGACGGCGGGGGCGACGGCGCCCTGCGGGTCGATGGCGGCGAACATCTGGGTGTAGAGGATCATCAGCCGCTGCGAGCTTTCCGGCTGGCCGCGGGAGAGCAGGGTGATGACCTCGTCGCGCTGCGAGAGGATGCCGGTGAGCACCTGCCGCTCGCGCGCGTCCGGCACCTGGCCCACGGTGCCCTGGACGTCGGTGAAGAAGCCGGCCATCAGCTGCCGCGAGCGCTCGTAGTTGCTGCGCATCGACTCGGCCAGCGCGGCGCCCAGCCGCCCCTGCTCGCGGCTCAGCCTGAGCTCCAGCCGCGCCGCCTCCAGGTCGCGCCGCGCGTGGCGCCTGGCGACGTTCTGGGGGAAGAAGCCCAGCAGAAAGGCGATCACGATCGCGGCGGCGACCAGGCCAATTGTGCGGCGGTCCATGGGGATCGAGGTCGTGGCGGGGAGCGGTAGGTGCCGGGAGATCGGCGGACGGATGCTCACGCATGCTGGCGCGAGATGCAGGCACGGCTGAACGGTACGGCTCCCGGCCCGGACGCGCCACCCTCAGCATCTGCCCGGCTGCCATCCGCCAATGGAATTGGCGGGCAACACCAGCACAAAGTCCCTGCGGGACTGCGGCCGTCGTTTCGTGGCGGTCGGCGGGCGCTTTCGCGAACCTCGCGCATCACGGCACGCGTCAGCCATCGCCAGCCCGGCCGCGGTGCGCGCCCGCCGGCATCGCGCCCTCTCCGGCCGGCCGAGGCCGTCCACCTCTCCCGTACCGGGAGAGGTAGCTGGGACGCATCGGCGCTAACTCTCAAGCATCCGTGCGGGTCGAGTCTGATCGGCGCGCGGATGCTGGAGAGCCACCCTCTCCCGGGACGGGAGAGGGTCGCGCCCTCCGGCGCGGGGTGAGGGCGGCGCGGGCGCAGGTGACCCGCACCCTGCCGCATCCCTCGCCATCTCCCTCCATCCTCCCCATCCCCTGTCCCCTGTCCCCTCCTCCCGCACCATCTCCGCCTCTGTCCTACATCCGGCGCCGCCCGTTACATTGGCAAGCTCCCGGCTCGACCCCCACCCGGCAGACATCCGGAACGAACCCACGGTGCACACGACGGAGCGGGCGCGCGGACGATGAAGATCGCCTACGTCACGGAAAGCCTGCTGCCCCACGTGGACGGCGTGTCCCGGACGCTCGCGCAGCTCTTCGGGTTCCTGGAGCAGCAGCCCGGCGTGGACTTCCGCGTGCTGTCGCCCTTCACCCCCCCGCCCGAGATCTCGTGGGCGGGCCGCGTGGGCCACCTCCCCTACGTGCGCTTTCCGCTGAACCGCGCGTACCGCGTGGCCGTGCCCATCGGCCACAAGGTGAGCGCGCGGCTGGATGCGTACGGCCCCGACCTGATCCACGTGGTCAGCCCCACGCCCGTGGCCGTGCGCGCGCAGAAGTACGGGCTGCGGCGCGGCATTCCCGTGGTCAGCAGCTTCCACACGCACTTCGTGTCCTACTTCCACTTCTACCGGCTGGGGTGGCTGGAGGGGTGGGGATGGAACGTGCTGCGACGCTTCTACGCCCGCTGCGAGGTGGTGTACGCGCCGTCGCACGGCATCATCCGCGAGCTGGCCCGGCATGGGATCACCAACACCGAGCTGTGGTCGCGCGGGATCGACCTCGCCCGCTTCTCGCCCCGCTGGCGCGACGCGGAGCTGCGCGCGCGGGTCGGCGCCGACGACCGGACGCCGGTCCTGCTGATGGTCAGCCGGCTGGTGAAGGAAAAGGACCTGGCCGACCTGGTGGCCGCCGACCGCATCCTCCGCTCCCGCGGCGCGCGCTACCGGCTGGTGCTGGTCGGCGACGGGCCGATGCGCGGCGAGCTGGAGAAGTCGCTCCCCGACGCGCACTTCGCGGGGCACCAGACCGGCGAGGCGCTGGCGCGGTGGTACGCCAGCGGCGACGTCTTCGTCTTCCCGTCGACCACCGAGACGTTCGGCAACGTGATCCTGGAGGCGCAGGCGTCCGGCCTCCCCGCGGTGGTGGTGGACAGCGGCGGCCCGCCCGACCTGGTGGAGCCGGGGGAGACGGGGCTGATCGCGCGGGCGAACGATCCGGAGGACTTCGCGGCGAAGGTGCTCTCGCTGCTGGAGGACCCGGAGGCGCGGCGGCGGATGGGGTGCCGCGGGCGCGAGGCCGCCGCGGAGCACGACTGGAGCGCCATCAACGGCCGCCTGCTGGAGAGCTACCGCCGCGTCCTCGAAGGCTACCGGCCGCGCGCCGCGCGATGACCGCCCCGCCCCACCGTCCGCCGGACGCGCCGAAGCGGCGGCTGCTGGACCGGCTCTTCCGCAGCGCGCTGGTCCTGGTCCCCCTCGGCGTCGTCGCCAACATCTGGTGGACCTGGTACGCCACCGACCACAGCGTCTTCGCCCGGCTTGGCAACCTCCCCCGCCAGTACCTTCTCCTCGCGCTCTCGCTCGGCCTGGCCCCCTGGCTCACCAACGCCACGCGGATGTGGCTGTGGGGGCGCTTCATGGGCGTCCCCCTCTCCTGGCGCGACAACCTGGGCGTCACGCTGGGGTCCGAGCTGGCGGCGTCCGTCGTTCCCACCAGCAGCGGCACGGAGGTGATGCGCTGGGGAATCTTCGTGCAGAAGGGGGTGCCGCAGGGGCGCGCCATCTCCATCGTCACCCTCTGCTGGCTGCAGGACTCGCTCTTCTTCGCGCTGGCCATCCCCGTCTCCATCGTCGTTTCCCGCGCGTGGGAGCTGCCCGTTCTCCGCGCGGTGGGGCGCGAGGCGCGGGGGAAGGTGGCGTGGATCGCCCTCGTGGCCGCCGCCGCGACCTTCGGCGTCTGGCTGCTGTGGAAGGCGCTGCTGATCGGCGGGCTGGGAGAGCGGCCGCGGCGCAGGGGGCTGCGGTGGACGGCCCGGATGCGGCGCCGCACGGCGCGGACGGTGGGCGAGGTGCGCGAGGTGCGGCGGATGGTGGTGCGGCGGGGGAAGCGGCGGTTCGTGCTCACCCTGCTCATCACCGCGGTGCAGTGGAGCTGCCGCTACTCGGTGGTGACCGCGCTGGCGTACTTCCTGGCCCCGCAGGCGCACGTGGACCCCGTCCTTTTCTTCCTCCTGCAGTGGGTGGTGTTCACCGCGCTCAACTTCGTGCCCACGCCGGGCGCTTCGGGCGGGGCGGAGGCGGCGTTCGTGCTCGTGTACTCCGCGCTCCTTCCGGAGGAGGTGATCGGGATCGCGACGGCGGGGTGGCGCTTCCTGACCTTCTATCTCCAGCTGGGGCTGGGCTCGGTGATCTTCACCGGGATGAACGTGGCCGACGCGCGCAGGGCCGCGGTGGAGCGGCGCCGGCAGCACCGGGCGGCGAGGGCTTGACCACCGGCCGTAAGTACCGGTAATTTAACCACTTACTAACTATGGTTCAGCAGTGAACGACCCTCGACAAACGAGGGGGGATGCTGTATATTCGTTGTCATGAAGACGGCCATCGATCTCAAGAGCGCAGCCGCGCAGTTCGACGCGACGCAGCAGCCCGCAGGCAGGGGCGTGCGCCGGGTCTCGGAGCCGGGGGAGAAGCAGCTTCCCCTCGCGGAGCTGAGCGACGAGCAGCTGTTCCAGCGATATACGCAGGGCGACGGTGACGGCTTCCGCTTGCTGGTGGAGCGGTACGAGCCGCGCATCCAGGGCTTCCTGCGCAAGCGGTTGAACGACGAGGAGCGCGTGGCGGACCTCACGCAGGACACCTTCCTGCGCATCCACCGGGCGCGGGAGAGCTACGACCCGGCGCGGAAGTTCAGCACGTGGATCCACACGATCGCGAACAACCTGCTGAAGAACGAGTTCCGCAACCGTTCGCGCCGGCGCGAGACCACCTTCAGCGAGCTGCGCCCGGAGACGGGGAGCAGCGGCGCGCCCAGCCGGCCGGTGGAGTTCGCGGCCACGGGGCACAACCCCGAGCGCGAGGCGTACCGCCGCGAGCTGCGCGAGGCCATCGACACGGCCATCGAGCGGATGGACGAGCACCACCGCATCCCGTTCGTGATGCGCGAGGTGGAGGACCGCACCTACGAGGAGATCGCCGAGCAGATCGGCATTCCGGTCGGCACGGTGAAGAGCCGCCTGAACCGCGCGCGCAACTCCTTCCGCATGCTCCTCCCCGTCCCGGTCTGAGCAGACGGCGGTAGAGGCAGACGGTAGACAAGACGGTAGATGACGAGCGGCCCGCTCCGGAGTGATCCGGGGCGGGCCGTTTCTGCGTTCTGGGGATAAAGATCGCGGAGATGGAGGCTGCGGAAGATGTAGATCGCGAGATGGAGGCCCGCGAAGAAGAGAGGCCGCGAAAATGCGACTGAAGTCGCGGCTACAACGGCACGCAGTCCGCCTTCGCGGACTTCGTTTCGGCGCAGTCGAAGTTGCAGTGCTCCCCTCGCCCGCGGAGCGGGCGGAGGGGCCGGAGGAGGGGGCTAGCCGGCCGGGCAGGGATGCCTGTCTCCATGCAGCTGTGTAATTTCAGTTCACCGCGCCACACGGCGATCACCTTACCACCGGGTTACACATGGGAACCACACGCCCAGAATTACCTGAGAACGGCACATTGCCCAAAGGCGAACCAACGCCCCTGAACACCCTGGCTTCTGAGTTCGACGACCTTTTGGAACGGATGCAGACTCCCGAGGCCATGGCAGGGATGTTGGCCGCATTAAGGGGATCACCCGAGGAACTCGGACGCGCAGCAGTCGCGGCCGCGCGGAAGAGGTCCGGCTGACCGCCGGCCGTTACTCCGCCTTCCTCGACACCAGCAGCACCAGCGGCCACTGCACCTCGCGCGGCGCGTCGCCCCAGGCGCGGCGGAGGTCGTCGCGGACCTGGTCCACCGGGTCGGTGCCGTGCGCGGCGATGTAGCCGCGGGTGGCGCTCCAGGTGCCCAGGTAGCCCGCCGCGTCGTCGGCCGTCCACTCCTTGCGCATGAAGAACGGCGGCGCGTCCACCGGCTCGAACGGCATCTCCACGCCCGCGTAGCCCTGCTCGATCATGGCGCGGTCGGGCGGCCAGTACGGGCCCACGATGTCGCGGTACAGGTGGTCGACCACCGCATCGATCTCGGGCGTGGTGCGGAACACGGCGTACGCCCACACGGCCAGCACGCCGCCCGGCTTCAGCACGCGCCCGGCTTCGGCGAAGAAGCGAGGGATGTCGAACCAGTGCAGCGCCTGCGCGACGGTGATCAGGTCCACGGTCCCGCTCTCGATCCCCGAATCCTCCGCGGGCGCGGTGCGGTAGGTGACGCGGGGGTGCGCGAAGGCGCTGCGGATCTGCTTCTCGCTCGCGTCCGTGGCGATCACTTCGGCGAAGTGCTCCGCGAGGGCGATCGCCGCCTGGCCGTTGCCCGTCGCGCAGTCCCACGCGAGGCCGCGGGCGGGGGCGATCTCCGCCAGCCAGGCGTACAGCTCGGGAGGATAGTCCGGCCGGAAGCGGGCGTACGCGTCGGCGTGGCCGGAGAAGTGGTCCTTGAAGATGGTTTCGGGCGGCATGGAGATTCGGGGATCTTCGTCGGGTCGCGCATTGCGTGGGATGACGGATCCCAGGTTGCGCCCCCGCGCCCGCGCCCGCAAGATTCGCCGCCCATCTCCATCCCCCGACTGACGAAGCAGGGACGTGATGCATCTCCCCTTCCGACGCCCGCCCGGAGGCGCCGCGTGACCGCCGCCGACGGCTTCGAGGCGCGCGTGCGCGACAGCTTCGCGCGGCAGACGGCGATGGCGACGATGGGCGCCGAGATCGCGCACGTGGCGCCGGGCGAGGTGGACCTGCGGATGGCGTACCGCGCGGACCTGGCGCAGCAGCACGGGTTCCTGCATGCCGGCATCGTCTCGGCGCTGGCGGATAGCGCGTGCGGCTACGCGGCGTACACGCTGATGCCGCCGGACGCGGGCGTGGTCTCCGTCGAGTTCAAGGTGAACCTGATGGCCCCCGCCGCCGGCGAGTCGTTCGTCGCCCGCGCGCGGGTGAAGAAGGCGGGCCGCACGCTCACCGTCTGCAACGCCGACGTCTTCGCCCTGCGCGCGGGCGAGGAGCGGCTGATCGCCACCATGCAGGCCACGATGATGACGCTGCTGGACCGCGGGCTCGCGGGATAGGGGACAGGGGACAGGGGACAGGGACGGCGGGAACGATCGCGACGGCTCGCGCCCTGCATCGCATCTCTCCATCTCCACTTAGGACTCAGGACTTGGGACTCAGGACTTCTTTTCCCTGGAGCGACGATGCCCGGCTGCCCGACCATCACCCTTCACGGTGTGACGCAGGACGTGTGGGACTGCCTGAAGGCCGAGGCGAAGCGCATCGGCGTGCCCGTGCCGGCGAGCGAAAGCGGCAGCGCGAGCGCGCAGGGCGCCAGCGCGCGCTACGAGTGGAACCCCGAGTCCGGCGTCCTGACGGTCACGTTCACCCAGATCCCGGCGTGGATCGACTGCTCCAGCATCGAGCAGCGCCTGCGCATGGCCGTCCACAACTGCGGCGGCGGCTGATCCGGCGAGCCAGAGGCATCGGCCGCGGAGATTTCCCGTCGATCGCCCCGATGCCGAGGCTGCAGTCGCGTAGCGACTTTGTGCTGTTGTTGCCGCGGATTCATTCGCCTTCCAGCCTTTCCAGCCTGCTCGCAGGGCAGGTGAACAGCCACACGACCCGATGACCCATCGCCCCACCCCCCCACACCTCCGCGCGCTGGCGACGGTGCTCGCGGCCGCCTCGCTGCTGGCGGCCTGCCGCGGCGGCAGCGGCGCGCGTCCCCAATCGCCGCGCCCCGAGACGCTGATGCAGCCCGGGATCTCGCGCGAGCTGGCCGCCGCGCGCGCCGCCACGCTTTCCGACGTGCGCTACGACCTGTGGCTGGACCTGACGCAGCGCGACACCGCCGCGGGGATCGTCCGCATGGCCTTCACGCGCGCGAAGGACGCGGGGGATCTCGTCGCCGACTTCCGCGGCCCCACGCTGCTGGACGTGCGCGCCAACGGTGACGCGGTGCGCGACTTCGACTGGCGCAACGGGCACGTCCGCATCCCCGGCCATCACCTGAAGGGCGGCGCGAACGTGGTGGAGATGCGCTTCGCCACGCGCATCGCTCCCGTCGGCGCTTCGATCATCCGCTTCGACGACCGCAGCGACGGGACGTCGTATCTCTACACGCTCCTGGTCCCCTCCGACGCCAATCTCCTCTTCCCCTGCTTCGACCAGCCGGACCTGAAGGCGCGCTTCCGCTGGCGGCTGAGCGCGCCCGCGGCGTGGACGGTCATCGCCAACGCCCGCGCCGAGTCGCGCGACACCTCGGGGGCGGGGGTCACGTGGAGCTTCGCGCAGACGGAGCCCATCCCCACCTACCTGGCCGCGTTCGCCGCCGGGCCGTGGGCCGCGTGGGAGTCGGCGCCGGCGGGTGGACGGCCGGTCACGCTGTACGGCCGCAGGTCGCGGCGCGCCGAGGTGGACGCGGACTCGGTGATCCGCGCCAACCGCGAGGCCGCGCGCTGGCTGGAGGGGTGGTTCGCCGTCCCCTTCCCCTTCAGCAAGCTGGACGCGGTGCTGGCGCCCGCTTTCCCGTTCGGGGGGATGGAGCACGTGGGCGAGATCTTCTACAATGAGAACTCGTTCATCTTCCGCGAGCCGCCCACGCTGTCGCAGCGGCTGGGGCGCGACGCCACCATCTACCACGAGGTCAGCCACCAGTGGTTCGGCGACCTGGTGACCATGCGCTGGTTCGACGACCTGTGGCTGAAGGAGGGGTTCAGCACCTACATGGCCGCGCGCATCCAGGACGAGCTGTCGCCCGGGTCCGAGGCGTGGAAGACCTTCTATCTCCGCAACAAGCCGGTCGCCTACGCCACCGACGCGACCAGCGGGACCACGCCGGTCTGGCAGGAGCTGGCCAATCTCGACCTGGCCAAGAGCAACTACGGCCCGATCGTCTACAACAAGGCGCCGTCGGTCATCAAGCAGCTGGCCTTCCTGGCGGGCGACAGCGCCTTCCGCGCGGGGCTGCACCTCTTCCTCACCCGCCACGCCTACGGGAACGCGACCTGGCAGGACCTGCTGGGCGCGGTGCAGGAGACGTCGGGGGTGCCGCTGCGGCAGTTCGGCGAGCAGTACATCCTCCGCGCGGGAATGCCGCGGGTCGACACGCGGGTGGAGGGGGATGGATCGCTCCTGCGCCGCGTGGTCCTCACCCAGCGGCCGGTCAGGGAGATGCCGGGGGACCGCGGCGGATGGTGGCCGATGAAGGTGCGGGTGCGCCTGGGATATCACGACCGCCCCGACGTCGTCCTCCCCGCCCAGTTCGCGGGCGATTCCGCCGTGGTCGACGGCGCCGCCGGGCTGCCGATGCCGGACTACGTATGGGCGAACGATGGGGATTACGGCTACGGACTCTTCATCCCCGACGAGCGCAGCGCCGCCTGGATCGCGGGCCACGTCGGCGAGGTGCGCGACGGCCTCCTGCGCGCGATGCTGTGGGGCGCGCTGTGGGATCTCGTGCGCGACACGCGCCTCCCGCCCGCGCGCTTCGCCGAGATCGCGCTGCGCGAGCTGCCGCGCGAGCGCGACGAGCAGATCGCGAGCGTGATCGTGGACCGCGGCGCCGCGGCGCTGGTCCGCTACGCCCCGGACGCGGACGCGGCGCGGCTCTTTCCCGCGTGGGAGCGGATGCTGGCGGCGCGCGCGCAGGACGCGTCGCTGGGCTACGGGATGCGCAAGGAGAGCCTGGACGCGCTGGCGGGGACGGCGCGGACGGCGGAGGGGCGGGCCGTGCTGCGCGAGTACCTGGCGGGAACGCGGTTGTTCAATGGCGCCGCGGTGAAGCAGCCGACGCGCTGGAGCATGGTGCAGCGCCTGCTGGCGCTCGGCGAGCCCCACGCGCGCGCTCTCTACGAGGCCGAGGTGCGCCGCGACTCCACTCCCGAGGCGGCGCGGCGCGCGTTCGTGGCGCGCGCGGCCACGCCCGACAGCGCGGTGAAGGCCGAGTATTTCCGCCGCTACCTGGACGACCCCACGCTGAACGAGGAGTGGGTGACGGCGAGCCTGGGCGCGTTCAACGAGGGAGACCAGACGGCGCTCACGCTTCCCTTCCTGCGCTCGTCGCTGGAGCGGCTGGAGTGGATCCGCGACAACCGGCGCATCTTCTTCCTCCCGTCGTGGATCAACGCCTTCGTGCGCGGCCAGGAGAGCGCGCGGGCGCTGGCGACGGTGGACCGGCTGCTGGCCGAGAGCCCCGACCTGCCCATCGACATCCGCCGCAAGGTGCTGCAGGCGCGCGACGAGCTGGAGCGCACCGTCGCCATCCGCCGCGCCGCGGGGGCGGGGACGTGACGCAGGCCGACTGAATCGGGCGAACAAAGCCGCCGATCTGCAGCGATGCAGATTCGGCGGCAGTCGTTCGACGCGTCCTAAAAGACGAAACCCCTGGTCCGCGGACCGAGGGGGCCCAGGGTTCTACCCCTGGGGATGTAAAGTAAACCTGCGACGGTACTCACTGTCCGTCAACGGATCAACCCAGGAAGCGAGTCGGTTGAACGGGGGATCAATGGAAGTCGGCTCGGCACTGCTCCTCCTGGCGACCGCGTTCGTGGCGGGGGCGATGAACGCGGTGGCGGGCGGGGGCTCGTTCCTCACCTTCCCCGCGCTCGTCTTTACCGGCGTGCCGTCCATCGTGGCCAACGCGTCCAGCACGGTGGCGCTGATGCCGGCGGCGGCGGCCAGCGCGTGGGGGTTCCGCCACCACTTCCGCGACTTCGAGGGCGTGTCGCTGCGCGCGCTCGTCACCGTGAGCCTGGTGGGCGGGATCGCGGGCGCGCTCCTCCTGCTGCTCACGCCGCAGCGCCTGTTCGACGGCGTGATCCCGTGGCTGATGCTGACGGCCACCGTCGCCTTCACCTTCGCGCCGAAGCTCACGCCGCTGCTCCGGCGCGTGGTGCGCATCGGGCCGCGGACGCTGGTGGCGGCGCAGTTCTTCATCGCCATCTACGGCGGCTACTTCGGCGGGGCGATCGGGATCATGATGCTCTCCGCGTGGTCGCTCTTCGGCCTCACCGACCTGAAGCAGATGAACGCCACCAAGACGATCCTGGCCGCCACGATGAACGGCGTGGCGGTCGTCTGCTTCGTCATCGCCGGGAAGGTGTGGTGGCCGCAGACGCTGGTGATGCTCGCGGGCGCGGTCACCGGCGGCTGGCTGGGCGCGCACGCGGGAAAGCGGATGGACCAGAAGGTCGTGCGGGCGATGATCATGGTGATCAGCATCACCATCACCATCGTGTTCTTCGTCAGACGGTGACGCGCGGCGCGATGCGTGAAGGGCGACAGGTGTTCGAGCCTCGCGGGGTTGGCGAGGCTTCGTCGTTGTAGGTGTGGGGGATTCGCATCGGCCGACTGGCCCGCGCGTCCGCCGCGGGATACCTTCCCGGCTCGTCCCCCGAGCCCTATGGAAACGACGGAAAGCATGAACGATTCGACGTCCCCGCTCCCCGACTGGAACGCGCTGGCGGACCGCGCGCTGGCGGGCGAGCTGATCACCCGCGACGAGGCGCGCGCCGTGCTGGCCGCGCCCGACAGCGCGCTGCTGGAGCAGCTGGCGGCCGCGTACCGCGTGCGCCGGCACTTCTACGGCAACCGCGTGCGGCTGCACTTTCTCTGCAACGCGCAGAGCGGGCTTTGCCCCGAGGACTGCAACTACTGCTCGCAGAGCAAGATCAGCGCGGCCGAGATCGAGAAGTACCCCCTGCTGGCCCGCGAGAAGATCCTGGCCGCCGCCGACCGCGCGGCCGAGCTGAAGGCGGGCACCTTCTGCATGGTCATCAGCGGGCGCTCGCCGGGCGAGCGGGTGTTCGGCAAGGTGCTGGACGCGGTGCGCGCCGTGCGCGAGAAGCACGACCTGAAGGTGTGCGCCTGCCTGGGGCTGCTCACCGAGGACCAGGCGCTGCGGCTGAAGGAGGTGGGCGTCACGCAGGTGAACCACAACCTGAACACCTCCGAGCGCCACACCCCGAACATCGTCAGCACCCACACCTTCGGCGACCGCGTGGCGACGGTGGAGGCGGTGAAGGCGGCGGGGCTGAAGACCTGCTCCGGCGGGATCGTGGGGATGAACGAGACGGACGACGACGTCATCGACCTGGCGCTCAGCCTGCGAGAGCTGGAGGTGCGCAGCGTCCCCGTCAACTTCCTGATCCCCATTCCCGGCACGCCGATGGCGGCCGCCAGCGGGCTGGACCCGCGCCGCTGCCTGCGCATCCTCTGCCTCTACCGCTTCCTGCTCCCCTCGCAGGAGATCCGCATCTCCGGCGGGCGCGAGGTGCACCTCCGGAGCATGCAGGTGATGGGGCTGTACGCCGCGAACTCCATCTTCATCGGCGACTACCTGACCACGCCGGGCCAGGCCGCCCGCGCCGACCTGGAGATGATCCGCGACATGGGCTTTGTCCTCGAGTCCCCCGATGGCGAGGCGCTGGACGAGGACCCGCTGGACGGCGTCCCCGGGCTCTTCCGCGGCGAGGCGCTGCCCGTGCTGGCGACGGCCTGACGGCAGGAATCATACAGACGCACGGAGAAACGGAGAGGCACGGAGAACTCGTCGCGGTTCTCCGTGCCTCCGTGTCTCCGATACCGAATTCGGGGATCGATCGTGCAATCCGCCAGCGCACGTGCGACCTCGCCTATGGATCCTTCGGCCTGCAAACGTCCGTGCGAGGCAACGACGGTGTGGCCGGCCTCAGGATGACGTCTCTCTGTGCGTTTGCAATGCACAGGTGATTGCCAGATCCGGTATCAAACCCCCGCCGTTCCGGTCTTACCGCCCGTGGAACACGTCGTACGGGTTCACGTTGCGGCCGGCCCACCAGCGCGAGGCGTCGCTCAGGATGGCGATGGCGAAGTGCAGGTGCGTGTCGCCCGGGGCGGCGTTCCCGGTGTCGCCCACGTAGCCGATCGTCTGCCCGCGCGTGACCCGCACGCCCTCGGCGATGCCGTCGGCGTAGCGGTCCAGGTGCGCGTAGTAGTAGCGTGTGCGGCCGTCGTCGTCCAGCTGGTAGATGGTGATTCCGCCCAGCGAGCTGTGGTGCAGCTTGATGATCGTGCCGTCCGTGGTCGCCAGCACGTGCGTGCCGCGCGGCGCGTGGATGTCGATGGCATCGTGCACGCGGCCGCCGGAGCGCGCGTCGTTGTACGTGTCGTGCAGCTGCCCCGCGGTCAGCCCCTCCACGGGGAGGAGCAGATTGCGCGAGCGGAGCACGTCCACGATGTCGCGCGCTTCGTCGCGGCGCGGGATGGGGAACGTGGCCAGCAGCGCCATCCGCTGGGCGGACACGGGCGCGGCGGTCAGCGCGAGCGCGGCCAGGGCGGCAAGCGCGCGCGGGAGCTTACGGGCAGGGTACTGCCGGTTGGGTGAGGGCATTGGCCATGGTACTCATCGGCGGCTCGACTGCCGTGGCCGGGCGTGCGGCGGGCGCCCCTGCGGTAGGCTCGTAGCTTTGCGTCGCCGGCTTTCGCCGGGTTTGCCGTTTGTCGTGGAGTCCCGGACGTGGGCGCCGGGGGCGGACTGCGAGTTACAACCCGGTACTGCCGGGCTTTCGAGGGGGATGGGCGGGAAGGATCTCCTCTGCGCTCGGGGTCGTCGTTGCCGGACGCGCGCGCGGGCCGCGGTGTGTGCGTGGCTTCCGGTCGGCGGATTGTGCGATTGATCGGGGCCCATGATAGTCCGCGCCCCCGCCGCGCGCCAGAGTCTTGCGTCCACGCCGCTCCCATCCCGCCATCGGCCGGGTCCGCCGTGGCATCTGATTCGCATCCGCGTCGCAGATTTCCCTCTCCTCCTGGACGGCGGACGACAGCAGGCCGGGGGAGATGGAGATCACGTTGCCGGCCCGCGGGAGGGCGCGTAGCATTCGCGGGTCCGGTTCCCCGTTCCAACGACCATCCGCCGCGAACGCGAGGGGATTTTCCGATGCGCAGAGAGGTCCTGATGCTCAGCACGATCCTGTACGCCGCCGGGTGCGCGGGCGGGCACGGCGGCGGCGCCACCCCCGAGGACAGCGCGCACGTGGCCGCCATGGCGCACGAGCACGCCGGCGATTCCCCCGTCGCCAACGCCGCGACGGCCCAGCCGCGGCAGGAGGTGCGCGGCGAGGAGGTCGTCTACGCGACGGTCGGCGGAAAGCAGATCCGCGGCTACATGGCGTATCCCGCCGCCGCCGGGGCGAACGCCGCGCTTCCCGCCATTCTCATGGTGCACGAGTGGTGGGGGCTGAACGAGAACATGCGGATGATGGCGCGCCGTCTCGCGGGCGAGGGGTACCGCACGCTGGCGGTGGACATGTACGGCGGGCAGGTGGCCACCGACGCGCAGGCGGCGCAGCGGTACATGATGGAGGTGATGAACGACCGCGAGAGCGGCGCCGCCAACCTGGCCGGCGCGGCGGCGTTCCTGAAACAGCAGCAGCACGCGCCGAAGATCGGGACGATCGGCTGGTGCTTCGGCGGGGGATGGAGCCTGCAGGCGGGGCTGCGGATGCCCGAGCAGGTGGACGCGGTGGTGATGTACTACGGCCAGCCGGTGACCGACCGCGCCCAGCTCGCCCGGCTGGACGCGCCGCTGGCGGGCTTCTTCGGCCTGCAGGACCGCGGCATCCCCGCCGACAGCGTGCGGAAGATGGAGCAGGAGCTGAAGTCGCTCGGCAAATCCGTCGACATCCACTTCTACGACGCGAGCCACGCCTTCGCCAACCCCAGCGGGCAGGCCTACAACCCCCAGGCCGCCGCGGACGCGTGGACCCGCACCGTCGCCTTCTTCAACCGCACCCTGAAGAGCTGAGGGTCGAAAGAAGAAAAGACGGATCTCAGTTCTTGGGGGATGCGCCCGTTGCCCGTCATCCCCGCCGCCCGTAACCTTGTCCGCCCGATCACGCCGACCCGCACCCGCGAAGACCGTTGACCACCGGCTCCCATCCCCCCGTCCCGGAGAACGCCGCGCTGGCGATCGAAGTGCGCGGGCTGCACAAGCGCTTCGGCGAGACCGTGGCGGTGAAGTCGCTCGACCTGCGGGTGCGGCGGGGCGAGTGCTTCGGGCTGCTGGGGCCCAACGGCGCCGGGAAGACGACCACCATCGAGATCCTGGAGGGCCTCACCCCCCGCGACGCCGGCGAGGTGGAGATCCTGGGGATGCGCTGGGAGCGCGACGGCGACCGCATCCGCGCGCGGCTGGGCGTGCAGCTGCAGGAGAGCGAGTTCCCCGACCGCTCCACGGTGGAGGAGATCGTCCGCCTCTTCCGCTCCTTCTATCCGCAGGGCCCCTCGCCCGACGAGCTGATCGGCTTCGTGCAGCTGGAGGAGAAGCGGAAGACGCAGGTGCGCAACCTTTCCGGCGGGCAGAAGCAGCGCCTCTCCGTCGCCTGCGCGCTGGCGGGCTCGCCCGACATCCTCTTCCTGGACGAGCCCACGACCGGGCTGGACCCGCAGTCGCGCCGGCAGCTGTGGGACGTGTGCGAGGCCTTCCGCGCGCGCGGCGGCACCATCCTGCTGACCACGCACTTCATGGACGAGGCGCAGGCGCTCTCCGACCGCATCGCCGTGCTGGACCACGGCGAGATCATCGCGCAGGGGACGCCGGACGAGCTGATCGAGGGGCTCGGCGGCGCGTACGTGATCGAGTTCGCGGCCACGGCGCCCGTCGCCGAGGCGGAGCTCTCCGCCATCCCCGGCGCCCGCCGCGTGGCCGCGCGCGGCGAGAACACCCTGCTGACGGTGGACGACCTGGCGCAGTCGCTCCCCGGGCTGCTGGCGGCGGTGACGGCGGCGGGCGGCGAGCTGACCGAGCTGAACACGCACCGGGCCACGCTGGAGGACGTCTTCCTGGCCCTGACCGGACGGGAGCTGCGCGATGAGTGAGTTCAGCCCCCTGCGCGAGCTGGTGATGACGCGCATCCGCGCCTTCCTGCGCGAGCCCGAGGCGCTGTTCTGGACCTTCGTCTTCCCCATCCTCATGGCCGTGGGGCTGGGCGTAGCCTTCCGCGACAAGCCGGCGGACCGCGCGGCGGTGGGCGTGCAGCGCGGCAGCATCGCCGAGCGCTATCTCCCGGCGCTGCGCGCGTCCGGCGAGATCCGCGTGGTGATGCTGGACGACACCGCCGCCGAGCGCGCCGTGCGCAAGGGCGACGTGGCCGTGGTCCTCGCCGGGACGGACCACCTGGTCTACCGCTACGACCCCGCGCGCGACGAGAGCCGCGTGGGCCGCCTCCTGGCCGACGAGGCGGTGCAGCGCGGCTCCGGCGCCCCCCGGCCGGTGGCCACGGCGGACGACCGGCACCGCGAGCCCGGCGCGCGCTACATCGACTGGGTGATTCCCGGCCTCATCGGGCTGAACCTGATGAGCACGGGGATGTGGGGGATCGGGTTCGGGCTGGTGCAGATGCGCAACAAGAAGCAGCTGAAGCGCCTGGTCAGCACGCCCATGCGGAAGCGCGACTACCTGACGTCGATGATCCTGGCGCGGCTGGTGTTCATCGCCCTCGAGGTGCCGCCGATCATCCTCTTCTCGTGGCTGGCGTTCGGCGTCCGCGTCCGCGGCTCGCTGCTGGCGCTGCTCGGGCTGGTGATCCTGGGGGCGATGACGTTCGCGGGGCTGGGGCTGCTGGCGGCCAGCCGCGCCCGGACCATCGAGGGGATCAGCGGCATCCTGAACGTGGTGATGCTGCCGATGTTCGTGCTCTCCGGCGTCTTCTTCTCGTCCAGCCGGTATCCCGAGGTGATCCAGCCGTTCATCCGCGCGCTCCCGCTCACCGCGCTGAACGACGCCTTCCGCGCCGTCTACAACGACGCGCTCCCCATCTCCGCGTACTGGCCGCAGGTCGCGATCCTCGTCGCGTGGATGGTGCTGACGTTCGTCGCGGCGCTGAAGCTGTTCCGGTGGCAGTGAGTGCGTGAGTGCGTGAGTTAGTTCCGACGGAAACCCGAAATCTCGAGCGATGGCTGAAGGAACGATGCGGCGCATCTGCGTGTTCTGCGGCTCCAACCCGGGGCGGCGGCCGGAGTACGCCGGGGCGGCGAGGGAGATGGGGCGCGTGCTGGTGGAGCGCGGCCTGGGGCTGGTGTACGGCGGCGGCAACGTGGGGCTGATGGGGATCGTGGCCGACACCGTGCTGGCCGGCGGCGGCGAGGCCATCGGCGTGATCCCCGAGGCGCTTATGGCGCGCGAGGTGGGGCACGCCGGGCTGACGGAGCTGCACGTCGTGCGGACGATGCACGAGCGCAAGGCGATGATGGCGGACCTGTCGGATGCGTTCGTGGCGCTGCCGGGCGGGTTCGGGACGTTCGAGGAGTTCTGCGAGGTGCTCACCTGGTCGCAGCTGGGCTTCCATCCCAAGCCGTGCGGGCTGCTGAACGTGGCCGGCTACTACGATCCGCTGCTCGCGCTCTTCGACCGCGGCGTGGAGGAGGGCTTCATCCCCGCGAAGCACCGCGGGCTGGTGATCGAGGAAACCGACCCGGCGCGCCTGCTGGACGCCTGCGCCCGCTTCCAGCCGCCGTCGGCGAGCAAGTGGATCGGCCGCGACGAGCGGTGATAGGGGACGGGGGACAGGGGACGGGGACACCTCGAACATCGTACAAAAAGCGGAGGAGCAGGGAGATGATCATCTCGCTGCTCCTCCGCTTCCCTGCGTGATGGCCTGCTCTTCCGGCTCCTCCGCATCGGCGCTCGCGGGCTGGCCTCCTCACCGGCGACTGAAGTCGCAGCGTCGCAGCAACAACTACGGGAAGCCTCGCAAACTGCGCGAGGCTGTTCGGCTCGGAAGCTGGCTCCGGTTGCGGAGGACGATCGACCGGCGCCCCTCCCTGTCCCCTGTCCCCTGCAGTTCACCGCGGGCGCTGGACGCGGCGGGCCTCGGCGCGGGTCAGGCGGCGCAGGTCGGCCTCGGCGGCGATGTAGCCGAACGGGGCCCAGTTCTCGGCCTGGGTGACGCGCCAGAACACCTGCTCCGCCTCGCCGGCGCGGCCGTTGATCAGGAGCCAGTTCCCCGCCCCGTACGCCTGCGTGACCATGTCCACCGTGCTCTTCCCGGCGGGGTTCAGCAGCGAATCGGCCGGCAGTTCGCCGCGATACAGGCGGATGCGCTGGAGATACGGCTCGGCTTCCGTCACGCGCACCCCGGCGGGAACCGCGTTCAGCGCGGCCTGCGCCTCGTCGGGGTGGCCGCCGCGGCGCAGCGACATGTACAGCCAGTCGGTGGAGGCCACGCGCTGGTCGTCGCCGCGCGACGCGTCGACCGCGAAGCGGAAGGCGTACGCCGCGCGCGCGAAGTCGCCGCGGAGGTAGTGCGCGATGCCCAGGTGGTACCACGCGGCCTGCTGCAGCGTGCTTCCCGTCGCGCCGTCCGGATCCGGCTGGTCGGGGCGGCCGCGCAGCAGGCGCTCGGCCTTCTCCAGGTCGCCGACCGCGCGGTCGAACTGGCGCACGGTGATCCAGCGGTGCCCCCGGAAGCGGTAGAAGCGGGCGTCGCGGGGATGCTTGTCGATCCCCTCCGTCCACATCCCGATGGCCTCGCGGTAGCGCCCCAGCGCGGCCAGGCGGCGGCCGTAGGTCAGGATCACCTCGGCGTCGTCGGGGGCGCGGTCGTAGCCCTGGCGGGCGGAGTCCAGCTGCGCCTCGGCGCGCTGGCGGGCCTCCAGCGGCAGCTCGGGCGGGTACAGCGGCTGCCCGAACAGCGAGCGGGCCTCGGGGCGCCCCGCCGGCCCCGGGCGCGACCCCACGTGCGGAACGCACGACGCCAGCGCGAGGAGCGCCGCCAGCGCGAGCGTGCGGACGACCGGGTGCGGACGCGCGGAGGAAGCCGTCATGCCGAGGTGTGGCTCGGGGAATGGCATCGTGGGACGGAACTCTGGATTCCGTCACAGGATAGGCGGCGCGGGGCGAAAAGAAAAGGGATAGGGGTGATGGGGGGCAGGGGACAGGGAATAGGGGACAGGGATCATCATGAGTGGGAGATTCGGCATCGGCCCCGGGATGCGGCCGCGAGGTGGATGGCGCCAGCGCCCGCGCGACGGGGGCTGAATGGCTTTGCGCCGTCCGTATCGAACTCTCCGCGCTCCGTCGGGGACGTGGGATCCGCCGCTCTCCCACTTCGTCAAAAAGAGACATGATTTTCGTTGACCGATGGGCCGGGGGGGACCAACTTCCATCCACTGCAGGATTCCGGCTGGCTCACCTAGCATCCCCCGAGGTCTCCCCATGACACCCCGAACACCGCTCCGCCGCGTGCCGCTCGCGCTGGCCGCGGCTGCACTCGTCGCCTCCGCATGCGCCGAGCGGATCACCGACAGCGCCACGCCCGTCGCGCCGAACGCGCCACGGATGACCGTCATCCCCACCACGCCCTACACCGCCATCGACGGCGGCCAGACGCACGCCTGCGGCCTGGCGTCCACCGGCCAGCTCTACTGCTGGGGCCGCAACCCGGTGGGGCAGCTGGGCGACAGCACGGCGGCCAACTCGTCGGTCCCCGTCACCGTCTACCAGCTGGGCGTGACCTTCACCTCGTTCACGGCGGGGCCGCAGCACAACTGCGCGGTGACCTCGGCCGGGCAGGCGTACTGCTGGGGATACAACGCCGACAGCCGCCTGGGCGACAGCACCACCACGCTGCCGCTGCGCCCCATTCCCGTGCTGCCGCTGGGAGCGGTGTCGTTCACGGGCAGCCTGACGGCGGGGAACGCGCACACCTGCGGGCTGAACGCCTCGGGGCAGGCCTACTGCTGGGGAAGCAACGCGTGGGGCCAGATCGGCGACAGCACCACCACGTCGCCGTTCTTCCCCAAGGCGGTGCGGCAGGCGCCGGGCGTAACCTTCACGCAGGTGGCGGCGGGGAACAACTTTACCTGCGCGCTGGACGGCACCGGCCAGGCGTGGTGCTGGGGCTACGCGGCCGGCGGCGCGCTGGGGAACAACTCGGTGTCCACCAAGCGCTACCCGGTCACGGTCTCGCAGCCTGCCGGGGTGACCTTCACCAGCGTGTACACCGAGTACGACCACGTCTGCGCGCTGGACACCGGCGGGCAGGCGTACTGCTGGGGGAACAACGCCTGGTACCAGCTGGGCGACAACACGACCACCACGCGCAAGGTTCCCACGGCCGTGCTGCAGCCGGCGGGCGTGACCTTCACGCAGCTCACGCTGGGCGGCAGCTTCACCTGCGGGCTGACCTCGGCCGGGCAGGCGTACTGCTGGGGGAACAACAGCAACGGCCAGCTGGGCATCGGCAGCACCGCCAACCCCAACCCGCTCCCGGTGGCGGTTTCGCAGCCGGCGGGGGTGACGTTCACCAGCATCAAGGCCGAGCAGGCGGGCGTCTGCGGGCTGGACGGCAACGGGCAGACCTGGTGCTGGGGCGCCAACAGCTGGGGCCAGGTGGGCGACGGCACCACCACGCAGCGCACCACGCCGGTGGCCGTCTCGCACTGATCCCGCGCGGCCGCTGGCCGGGCTGATCTCACGCGGAGACGCGGAGCCGCGGAGGACCCACGACGGGTTCTCCGCGGCTCCTGCTTCGTGGGGTGAAACGGAGGCGGAAGAGACGCGTAGATGCGGGAGATTGCGCCGTTCTCCGCGTCTCCGCGTCTCCGCGCGAGATCCCCGACGGTAGGCAGAAGCGGGGATGGATCGTAGGTTGTGGGCGATGCGGAATCCCGATCCCCATCCAACCGAATTCCATACAAGATGACCCACGACGCGGACGTGATCGTCGTCGGCGCCGGCCTGGCGGGGCTGGTGGCCGCGGCGGAGCTGGCGGAGGCGGGGCGGCGGGTGATCGTGCTGGACCAGGAGCCCGCGCAGTCGCTGGGCGGGCAGGCGTTCTGGTCGTTCGGCGGGCTGTTCCTGGTCGACAGCCCCGAGCAGCGGCGGATGCGCATCCGCGACTCGCGCGAGCTGGCGCTGCAGGACTGGCTGGGCTCCGCCGGCTTCGACCGCGACGAGGACGTGTGGCCGCGCCGCTGGGCCGAGGCGTACGTGGACTTCGCCGCGGGCGAGAAGCGCGCGTGGCTCTACGAGCGCGGCGTCCGCTTCTTTCCCGTGGTCGGCTGGGCGGAGCGCGGCGGCTACCTGGCCACCGGCCACGGCAACTCCGTCCCCCGCTTCCACGTGACCTGGGGAACGGGGCCCGCCGTGCTGGACCCGTTCATCCGCCGCGTCCGCGAAGCCGAGGCGCGCGGCCTGGTCACCTTCCGCTTCCGCCACCGCGTGGACGGGCTGAGCGTCACCGGCGGCGCGGTGGACGGGGTCCACGGCGCCGTGCTGGAGCCGAGCGACGTCGAGCGCGGGAAACCCAGCTCGCGCACGGAAGTCGGCACGTTCGAGCTCCACGCGCAGGCGGTGGTCGTCACCTCCGGCGGCATCGGCGGCAACCACGAGCTGGTGCGCCGCAACTGGCCGCCGCGCATGGGCCCGCCGCCGAAGCGGATGATCAGCGGCGTTCCCGCGCACGTGGACGGGCGGATGATCGGGGTCGCGCAGGAGGCGGGCGGGCGCGTCATCAACCCCGACCGCATGTGGCACTACACGGAGGGGATCCAGAACTGGGACCCGATCTGGCCCATGCACGGGATCCGCATCCTCCCCGGCCCGTCGTCGCTCTGGTTCGACGCGCTGGGGCGCCGCCTGCCGCCGCCGCTCTTTCCCGGCTTCGACACGCTGGGCACGCTGGAGCACATCGTCCGCACGGGGTACGACCACACCTGGTTCGTGCTGACGCAGAAGATCATCGAGAAGGAGTTCGCCCTCTCCGGCAGCGAGCAGAACCCCGATCTCACCGGGAAGAGCGTGAAGAAGGTGGCCAGCCGCGTCCTCCCCGGCGCCCCGCCGCCGGTGGAGGCGTTCAAGCAGAAAGGCGCCGATTTCGTCGTGGCGAAGACACTTGCCGAGCTGGTGCGGGGGATGAACGCGCTGACCGACGAGCCGCTGCTGGACGCCGCCGATCTGGAGCGCGAGATCACGGCGCGCGACCGCCAGCTGGACAACCCGTTCTGCAAGGACGCGCAGGTGACGGCGCTCCGCGGCGCCCGCAACTACTTGGGCGACAAGCTGATCCGCGTCGCCAAGCCACACCGCATCCTCGACTCGAAAGCGGGCCCGCTGATCGCCGTCCGCCTTTCCATCCTCACCCGCAAGACGCTGGGGGGGCTGGAGACGGACCTCTCCGCCCGCGTCCTCCGCGCGGACGGCCAGCCGCTCCCCGGCCTGTACGCCGCGGGCGAGGCGGCCGGCTTCGGCGGCGGCGGGATGCACGGCTACCGCGCGCTGGAAGGCACCTTCCTGGGCGGCTGCATCTTCTCCGGCCGGGCGGCGGGACGTGCGGCCGCCGGCGCAGTGAAGTGACGTCACCCAGCTTCCTTGACAGGTTAATCAGGTGTTAGAGAAACTCTGTCAAGAGAAGGACGATCTGCAAGCTCAAAAATAACCATTGTCTGATAATTTATTTGCTTTACTAATATCCAAGGCGCTGGCACTCCTTGACATGATATCCGGATCAGTGAATATTTCTGTCAAGCAAGAGTCGGTTTCTGTCAAGGAAGCCCCGATTCTGTCAAGGAAGAACGTTGAATCGCGTCTGCGCTCACTCTCATGACTCCTGACGATTCGGTCGAGAACGCCGAACTGCTCGAGGTCGAGACCTTGATCGCGTCGAACCCCGACGGGATCGGACGTCAGGCGTTGGAAGCGGCGTTCGCGGAGACATTCGGCCGTACGATCGGGTATCGCACTCTCCTTCGGCGGCTGCGCTCGCTGATGGACCAGGACCGCGTGCGCACCGCCGGCGATGGGAACCGTCTCGTATACGTCCCCGGCCCGGCGTTGGTGCTGGAGGCACCCGCGCCGGAGGACGGCTACGTGCCCATCTCCCGCGAGGGCGCGCGGGTGCGGGCGCTGGTCCGGCGGCCGCTGATGGAGCGCAGGCCGGTGGGATACGACCGCGGCTTCGTGGAGGCCTACCGGCCGGGGAAGACGTGGTATCTGCCCCGCCAGCTTCGCGAGCAGCTGCACGAGATGGGTCGCACCCCCGACGGTGAGCGGCCGGCCGGAACGTACGCGCGTGAGATCTTCAGCCGGCTGCTGGTGGACCTGTCGTGGGCGTCGAGCCGGCTGGAGGGGAACACCTACACCCGGCTGGACACGCTGAACCTGCTGGAGTTCGGCCAGCGCGCGGACGGGAAGGAGCTGGCCGAGGCGCAGATGATCCTGAACCACAAAGCCGCCATCGAGCTGCTGGTCTCGCGGGCGGACCGCATCGGGTTCGACCTCTTCACCTTCCAGAACCTCCACGCCGCGCTGTCCGAGAACCTGCTGGCCGATCCGGGCGACGAGGGACGGCTGCGCACGCGCATCGTGGAGATCTCGGGCACCCCGTACCTTCCCCTCGCCATTCCGCAGGCGGTCGAGGACTGCTTCCGCCTCGTCCTGGCGAGGGCCGGCGCCATCCCCGACCCCTTCGAGCAGGCGTTCTTCGTGATGGTGCACGTGCCGTATCTCCAGCCGTTCGCCGACGTGAACAAGCGGACGTCGCGGCTGGGCGCCAACATCCCGCTGATCAAGGCCAATCTCTGCCCGCTCTCCTTCGTGGACGTGCCGGAGCGCGCGTACGTCGAGGCCACGCTGGGCGTGTACGAGCTCACGCGCGTGGACCTGCTGCGCGACGTGTTCGTGTGGGCGTACCAGCGGTCGTGCGCGCAGTACCGCGTGGCGCGCGACGCCGTCGGCGAGCCGGACCCGCTGCGCATGCGCTACCGCCGCGAGCTGGGCACCGTAGTGCACGAGATGGTGCGCGCGGGCGAGCCGCCGCGCATGGGGCTGATCCGCGCGTGGGCGGAGGAACACGCCGTCCCCGCCGCGGACGTGGAGGCCTTCACCGAACGCGCGCTCACGCTGCTGGTGAGCCTGCACGAGGGCAACCTGCACCGCTACGATCTGCGCATCAGCGAGTTCGCCGCGTGGAAGGCAAAGTTCCACGCGCCGGATTGAGTTGCGTCCGCGGTGAAGCCCGCCGGGCATCGATCTTTCATCAGCCCGGCAGCCCGGCCGAAAGCGTGACGAGCTGAATCCCGACCGATGTCATCGATGACCGCATCCGCGACCGAGCCGCAGGTGCTGAGCACCACCGCGGGCGACTTTCCGCTGCACGAGTACCACGTCCGGCTGGGCGGGCGGGAGTGGGCCTTGCTGCACACCGGCGCCATCCTCTCGCACGAGGAGGAGGAGCGCTACCTGTGGGAGGAGCGCGACCACAAGCCGTACGGCATCGTGCTGTGGCCCGCGGCCATCGCGCTGGCGCACGAGATCGCGTCGCGCGGAGAGGACTTCCGCGGGCAGCGGGTGCTGGAGCTGGGCGCGGGAACGGGGTTGCCGGGGATCGTGGCGGCGTCGCTGGGCGCGCGGTTGGTGCAGACCGACAAGCTGGAGCTGGCGATGTCCGTCTGCCGGCGCAACGGCGAGCGGAACGGCGCGAGGGGCATCGACCACCGCATCGTGAACTGGACGGAGTGGGACGATGACGAGCGGTACGACTGGATCATCGGCTCGGACGTGCTCTACGGCGAGGTGATGCACCCGCACCTCCGCGCGATCTTCGAGCGGAACCTGGCGCCGGGCGGCCGCATCCTCCTCTCCGACCCGTTCCGCAAGCCCAGCCTGAAGCTGCTCGAGGCGCTGGAGGCGGACGGCTGGAAGATCGTGCTCACCAAGTGGAACGTGGGCGAGGAGGCTACGCCGCGCCCGATCGGCGTGTTCGAGATGGCGCCGCCGCGATAGCATACGTCTTATCCGGGGGAACGGAGAGCAGAAGGAGACGTCCGCGCGAGGAGAGGCATCTCCAGAATTCGGAGACGCCCTGCCCGCCTGGCTGGCCCCCTCCCCCGGCCCCGCCCCCGGCCCCTCCGCCCGCTCCGCGGGGGGAGGGGAGAACTCATCGCGAAAGAAGCTTCGGATCACGCCGCGATGCATGGGCGGGCGACGCGCCACACGAAATCTGCCGCATGCGCCATCGCCTGTGCGGAGCTTTCTAAGTTACCCCTTCCGTTATCGGGAGGGGGTACGCGGCCCCAGCCGCGGGGGGGAGGGCCCCGCGGGCGACGAGGACGAGCGCGGGCAGCATCCGCACGGCTGGAATTTCTGGAGAGACAGGAAGAAGATGACTACCACGGCGCAGTTTCCGGCGGAGACGGGGGCGGACGGGGCGTTCGTGCGGCAGCGGTACTCGATCCGCGATCGCATCACCGCCGACGGATCGTCCGGCTTTCCGGCGGAGGCGGGGCGGTACCACCTGTACGTGTCGCTGGCGTGCCCGTGGGCGCACCGGGCCATCATCGTCCGCAGGCTGCTGGGGCTGGAGGAGGTCGTCTCCATGTCGGTGGTCGACCCCATCCGCGACGAGCGGGGATGGGCCTTCCGCGAGGGGCCGGGGCACGGGCCGGACCCCGTCTGCAGCTTCCAGTTCCTTTCCGAGGCGTATCTGCGGACCGATCCGTCGTACACCGGGCGCTACACCGTGCCCTGCATCTGGGACCGGGTGACGGGGCGGCTGGTGACGAACAACTATCCCGACATCACCCTCGACTTCGAGACGCAGTTCACCGCCTTCCACAAGCCCGGCGCGCCGGAGCTGTATCCCCCGCACCTGCGGGAAGAGATCGACGCCGTGAACGAGCTCGTCTATCAGGACGTGAACAACGGCGTGTACCGCGCCGGGTTCGCGGCGTCGCAGGAGAAGTACGAGGAAGCGGTGACGGCGCTCTTCGCGCGGCTGGACTGGCTGGAGGAGCGGCTGGCCGGGCAGCGCTACCTGGTGGGCGGCCAGCTCACCGAGGCCGACATCCGGCTGTTCACCACGCTGGCGCGCTTCGACGCGGTGTACGTGGGCCACTTCAAGTGCAACCTGCGGCGGCTGGTGGACTACCCCAACCTGTGGGGGTACGCCCGCGACCTGTTCCAGCGCCCCGGCTTCGGCGAGACGGTGGATTTCGACCACATCAAGCGCCACTACTACATGACGCACGACCGGCTGAACCCGTCGCGCATCGTGCCGCTGGGCCCCATCGTGGACTGGACGGCGCCGCACGAGCGAGATCGGCTGGCGTGATGGCGGACGCGCTGGAGGTCCGCGACGTGAGGCCGGACGAGCGGGCCGCCGTGCGCGCGCTGACGCTCGCCGCCTACGGCGAGTACGAGGCGGTGATGGAGCCCTCGGCGTGGGCCGGGCTGCGCGGCGCGCTGGAGGCCGCGCTGGACCGCGCGTCGGCGGCGGAGCGGATCGTGGCGCTGCACCGCGGCGCGCTGGTGGGCAGCGTGATGCTGTTTCCCCCCGCCGCCGAGGACTACGGCGGCGCGGCGGACGCGGCGCCCTGGCCGGAGCTGCGCCTGCTCGCCGTGTCGCCGGACGCGCGCGGACTGGGCGTGGGCCAGGCGCTGGTGGACGAGTGCGTGCGCCGCGCGCGGGCCGCGGGCGCGGCGGACCTGGGGCTGCACACGTCGCGCAGCATGCGCGCGGCGCTGCGGATGTACGAGCGCATGGGCTTCGTTCGCGCGCCGGAGTACGACTTCCACCCCGAAGGCGCCGAGGTCGTGTGGGCGTACCGGCTGGGGCTGGGGGATGGGGATGGATCGCCCGGCGCGGAATGATGCGATGCGGTCGCCGAAAGATCCCGAAAATGCGAGTGAACTCGCGGCTACAACGGCACGCAGTCCGCCTTCGCGGACATCGCTGGACCGGCATCTTTCCGCAACCTCATCCCACCGGCGCGACCCTCGTGAACATCGACATCGCCGATGAAGGGTTCGGCGCGATCGCGGAATATGCGCGAGTGCCGATCGCGTTCGAGGTGCGCGCGGTGCTCGACGTGGTGGCGCGCGACGGCGGGCTGGGCGGGCTGCTGCTGGCGGAGCGGAGCGTGGATGCGCCGTATCTCAAGAACTACGATGCGCTGGACGGCGGGCCGGCCGGGTGGGCGGCGCGCTTCGACGTATCGAGCTGGGGATTGCTCGTGGCGCGGTCCGGCCGGCGCGTGATCGGCGGGGCGGCGATCGCGTTCGATACGGCGGGGGTGGAGATGCTGGAGGGGCGGCGCGACCTGGCCGTGCTCTGGGACCTCCGCGTGGCGCCGGAGGCGCGCGGGCGCGGCGCCGGCTCGGCGCTCTTCCGCGCGGCGGAGGCATGGGCGGCGGCGCGCGGGTGCCGGCGGATGAAGATCGAGACGCAGAACGTGAACGTCCCCGCGTGCCGGTTCTACGCGGCGCGGGGATGCGTGCTCGGCGCCATCCACCGGTTCGCGTATCCCGGTCTCCCGCACGAGGCGCAGCTGTTGTGGTATCGCGAGCTCGCGCCGGCCGAGTGACGCCGCCCCATCATCCCCATCTACCGAAATCCCCCATGACCGTGGTCGAGACCGAGCGGCTGGTACTGCGAGAGTTCACGCCCGAGGACGCGGAGTTCATCCTGCGGCTGCTGAACGAGCCGTCGTTCATCGCGAACATCGCCGACCGCGGCGTGCGAACGACGGACGACGCCGCCGCGTACCTTACCGACGGCCCCATCCGCAGCTACGCGGCGCACGGGCACGGGCTGTGGCTGGTCGCGCTGAAGGAGGCGGGGATGCAGCCGATCGGGATGTGCGGGCTGCTCCGCCGCGAGCAGTTCGAGGACGTGGACCTGGGCTACGCCTTTCTCCCCGAGTTCTGGTCGCGCGGGTTTGCGTTCGAGGCGGCGGCGGCGGTGCTGGAGTACGGCAAGCGCTCGCTGGGGCTGGCGCGCGCGATCGCCCTGGTGGCGCCGCACAACGCGGGCTCCATCCGCCTGCTGGAGAAGCTCGGGTTCGCCTTCTCCAGCCACGTGCAGATGAAGCCCGGCGCGCCCGACACGGCGGTCTACGAGCTCCCGAGCCTCTGACGGCGCTCAGCCGATCGGCTCGGGCTCCGGAATGGCCGGCGCGGGGATGGAAAGCGGCTCGGTCCACTCGCAGCCGCAGCCGGCGCACGTCCACCGCAGCTCGCGGTGGGAGTCGCGCGAGGCGCCGATGCCGTTGCGCTTCACACGCCACGTGAGATGCGCGCTGCCGCACCGGGCGCAGCGCGGGGTGGCTTCGTTCTCCATCGTGTCTCCGGGATGTGTGGGGTTCCGGAGGAGAGGGCGGAGTGCCTTCACCCACACCCCCAGCGTAACGGAATCCGGAGTACCTCGCAACTCATTCCACACCTGACGGTTGCGAACGCCCGAGCCCGACGCGGACCATGGGGTGGACGCGTCACACCGTTGCGCGAACGGCTCGGTTAGCAGGAGATTGGGATTCCATCCCCCAACGCTCTCCCGCCAGTCGCACAAGGGAGATGCCCACCCGAGCGGAGCCGACACGGATGCGGAAACTACGGCTGGATCTGGACGCGCTGGTGATTGAATCGTTCGCCCCCGCGGACTCGCCGCCGGCGCGCGGGACGGTTCGCGGGCACGTGTCGCTGTACTGGGAGGACTGCTCTCCCTCGGAGACCTGCGCGGGCGCGGGATACCCGTGCGAGCACACGGACCAGAGCTGCGGCGGAACGTGCTACGAGGCCACCTGCGCCCCGGGTTGCGGCGGGGGCGGAACGGGCACCGGCACCGGCGGGAGCGACCCCGCGGTCACGTGCAACGGGGTGATCTGCGTCGAGATGTGATACCGGATCTGGCAATGTGCTGTGCATTACGAACACACAGAGAGACGTCATTCTGAGGCCGGCCACACCGTCATTGCCCAGCACGAGTGGTCGCAGGCCGAAGGATCTATAGGCGAGGTCGCACGTGCGCTTCCGGATTGCACGATCGCCGGAGGATTCGTCGCCGCTGCAGGATCACAGGATCGGTGCATCTCCCGATTGACGTGCTGGGCGATTATGGATCCTTCGGCCTGCAAGCACCTGTGCGGACGCCGGTTACGGCGTGGCCGGCCTGAATAGAAAGTGCGCGGGCGCAGCCGGTCACCGGCGACTGAAGTCGCAGCAACAACTACGGGAAAGCCTCGCAAACTGCGCGAGGCTGATTCCGCTCACTCCGCGGCCCCGGTGCTCACGACCGATCTCCTTTCATCCTCCGTGGTCGCGCGAAGCGCGGTGTTCGACTCAGGATGACGTCATCGTGGGACGTAGTATCGTGCAACGACGAAGCGCTCTCCGGACTGCGGAGAGCGCTTCGTGGCGTTCAGACGTCGTGCGCGATCACTCCGCGCTGGCCGCCGCCTCCTCCGCCGCCGGCCCGGGCGGGGTGGATTCCTCCGCCGGCTGCGGGGCGGGAGCGGCGCCCAGGCCCGTCTCCATCAGCCCGGCGACGAGCTGGGTGAAGCGGACGGGGTCGTGCGGCTCGGAGCCCTCGGCCAGCAGCGACCACCCCAGCAGCAGCTCGGCGTAGTCGCCCACCACGGAGTCGTCCGGGTTGGCGTCGAAGCGGCGGCGCAGGCCCTGCACCAGCGGATGCCGGGCGTTCAGCTCCAGGATGCGCCGCTGCCGGATCCCGTCGCCCCGCCCGGCGGCCAGCATGCGCTCCAGGTGCGGCGAGTAGTCGTGCTCGCTCACCACCAGCACCGCGGGCGACTTCGTCAGCCGGCCGGAGAGGCGCACCTCCTTCACCCAGGTGTCCACCCGCTTCCGCAGCGCCTCCAGGAACGGCTCGAACTCCTTCTTCTGCTCGTCCGCCGCGTCCTTCTTCTCCCCCTCCTCCAGCTCCACCGCGCCCTTGCCCGCCGAGCGCAGCCGCTTCCCCTCGAACTCCGTCACCGACTGCACCACCAGCTCGTCCACCGGGTCGGTCAGGTACAGCACCTCCCACCCGCGGTCGCGGAACGCCTCCAGCGCGGGCGAGCCGTCGATCTGCTCGCGGCTGGTGCCGGTGAGGTACCAGATGTCCTTCTGCGCCTCGGGCATCCGCGCCACGTACTCCTGCAGCGTGATCAGCGCTTCGGCGTCGCGCGACGAGCCGAAGAGGAGGAGCTTGAGAATGGCGTCGCGGTTGTCCCAGTCGCTGTCCACCCCCTCCTTCACCGCGCGCCCCAGCTCGCGCCAGAAGCCCTCGTACTTCGCGCGGTCGCCCTCCAGCATGGCCTCCAGCGTCCCCATCACCTTCTTCGTCAGCGTGCGGCGGATCTGGCGGACGTGGCGGTCGCTCTGCAGCATCTCGCGAGAGACGTTCAGCGGCAGGTCGGGGCTGTCGACCGCGCCGCGCACCCAGCGCAGCCAGCGCGGGAGCAGCTCCTCGCTGTTCTCGCGCACCAGCATCCGCTTCACGTACAGCCGCAGGTTGGGCTTGAAGCCGGGGTAGTACAGCTCGGTGGCGCCGCGCGAGGGGATGAAGAGCAGCGCCTGGAACTCCACCAGCCCCTCGCCGCGGGTGTGCACGGTCTCCAGCGGCTCGCTCCAGTCGTGCGAGATCTGCCGGTAGAAGTCGGCGTACTCCTCCTTCGTGACCTCCGCCGGCGGCCGCGCCCAGATGGGCTTCATGGAGTTGAGCGGCTTTTCGGGCTCCGGCGTCTCGCCCTCGGGCACCTCTTCCGGCTTCTCGGCGGGAAGGAGGATGGGGTAGGTGATGAAGTCGGCGTGCTGGCGCACCAGGCGCTGCAGCACCCAGCGGTCGGTGTAGTCCTCGATCCCGTTCTCGGAATCGGCCGGCTTCAGGTGCAGGGTGATGGTGGTCCCCGGGCGGTCACGCTCCGCGTCGCTCACCGTGAACGACCCGCCCCCCGCCGACGACCACCGGGTCGCCTCGTCCGTCCCCGCCTTGCGCGTGACGAGATCGACGCGGTCGGCCACCATGAACGACGAGTAGAAGCCCACGCCGAACTGCCCGATCAGCTGCCCGGCGCCCTCGCCCGCGCTCTCCTTCAGCTTCTCCAGCGCCTCGCGCGTGCCCGAGCGGGCGATGGTGCCGATGTTCTGCACCACCTCGTCGCGCGTCATCCCGATCCCGTCGTCCTCGATGGTGAGGGTGCGGTTCTCCCTGTCGGGGACGAGGCGGATCTTCGGCTCGTGGTCCTGCGGCAGAAGCTCGGGGCGGGTCAGCGCCTCGAAGCGCAGCCGGTCGATGGCGTCGGATGCGTTGGAAACCAGCTCGCGAAGGAAGATCTCCTTGTGGGTGTACAGCGAGTGGATGACCAGGTCGAGGAGCCGCTGCACCTCGGCCTGGAAGGCGAACTGCTGCGCCTGCTCGGACACGCGTTCCCTCCTGTGCTTGCCGGATGATGGATGGTTCGTGATTCACGCCCGCGCGCGCCTCCCGGCCGCGGGCGAGCCGGAAAAATTAGCGACTCCGCCGCGGAGGCAACAAGTGGCGGGATGAGGAGGAAAGAAGGATCACACGGAGGAAACGGAGGGAACGGAGGAGGGATCTTCATCTCCCGTCCCCGATCGCGAACGCGAAAAGAACGGGCGCCCCTCGCCGGGGCGCCCGTTCGCGTTCATCGTCCGTCCGCAGCGGTCACGGGATGGCGATGGAGGTCTCGGAGAAGACGCCCACGCGGAAGCCCGACGCCTCGCCGGCCACGCGGTAGTAGTTGGTGGCGCCGGGGGTTGCGCTGGCGGTGGAGTAGGACGTGACGTTGGCCCCCGTGCTGACCAGCGTCTTCCACGGGGCGGACGGGTCGGTGCGCCACTGCACCAGGAAGTCCACCTCGCCGGTGATGTTCTGCCAGCTCAGCGTCACGCCGGTGGCCGTGCGCGCCACCTGCAGCCCGGCCGGCGCGGCCAGCGGCTGCGTCTGCACCGTGACGATGGACGACGGCGCGCACTCGTTCGAGGCGTTGCACGCCAGCACGCGGTAGTCGTACGAGCGCGCGGCGTTCGCCGGGAAGCTCGCGTCCTGGTACGACGACGAGTAGGTCGTCGGATAATCCACGAGCTGCGTCCACGCCGTCTGCCCGGTGGTCCGACGCTCCAGGCGGAAGCGGGTGGGCGTCCCCACGCCGGAGTGGGTCCACGACGTGGCGATCCGGTAGCCCGCGGGGTCGAACGCCGCGCTGAGCGACGGCGTCGCGGGCGGCCCGGCGTAGAAGCTCTTGATGGCGCCGCGCACCGTTCCCACCGAGTTGGAGGCGGCCGCGCGGTAGTAGTACGTCACCCCCGGCGAGACCGCCACGCTGTCGGTGAACGTCACCGCGTTCGTCCCCGCCCCCACCGCACGCGCGGACGTCTGCGCCGCGCCGGAGAGCGACGGGTCCGTGCCCCACTCGATCCACGCCGTGGCCGCCAACCCGTTCGGCGTGACCGTGGCCGTCATGGCGGAGAGGGTGGACGAGGGAAGGGTAAAGATCCCCGTCTGCACCTGCATGCTCCGCCCCGCGCCGGCCGCGACCGACCCCTCCGAGGCGGCGCCCATGCGGAAGGAATTCGCCAGGCCCGCCACGCGGTAGTAGTTGGTCACCCCCGCGGTCACTGAGGCGGTGGTGTACGACGTCACGTTCTTCCCGGTGCTGACCAGCGTCTGCCAGTTCCCCGTCTCGCCCGCGCGCCACTGCACGAAGTACCCGTCCTCGCTGGCCAGGTCCTGCCACGCCATCCCCACGCGCCCGTCGGCCAGGCGCGTGGCCGTGAAGCCGGCCGGCGGGGCGAGCCCCTTCACGAGCACGCGCACCTCGGCCGAGGCCCCGCACTGGCCGATGCGGTTGCAGGCCAGCACGCGGTAGTCGTACTCGCGGTCCGCCGTCACGGGGAACGCCTCGTCCACGTAGCTGCGCTCCGAGGCCCCCGCCTCGGTGACCTGCACCCAGTTGGCCGACCCCACCCCCCGGCGCTGCACCCGGAACCGCCAGACGTCGGACCCGTCGTGCGTCCACTGGACTTTGACGTTGTGCGCCGCCGTGTTCAGGGTGGACCAGCCGTACGGATAGGTCAGCGGCGCCGCCGAGAACGTGGCCGTGACGCCCGCGGGGGCGGCGGGCGGCGCGGAGCTGAAGTGCAGGATGGGCCCGTAGCTGGTTCCCGCGGCGTTGCTGGCCGCGAACCGATAGTAGTACCGGGTGCCGGGCGTGACCGCCATGTCGCGGGTCACGACCAGAATCCCCAGGTACGGGTGCGGCTGCACCACCTCGGCGGGCGTCTGCGTGGCGCCCGCGAGCGCCGGGTCGGTGCCCACCTCGAACCAGGTGGTGGCGGGGCTTCCGTTCGGGCGCAGCCAGGCATTCAGGCTGGCGGTGGTGTCCGACGTCATGAACGCATCGCGGGCGTAGGCGCCGGGCTTCAGCAGCCCCACGGAGAACTCGCCCACCTGCCTCTGGTCCGCCGTCAGCCCCGCGACCCGGTAGTAGTTGGGCTGCGACCTGGACAGGCTGTCGGTCGTGACCGTGGTCCGGTTGGCGCCCGTGCTCACCAGCGACTTCCAGCTCCCCGCCTCGCCCTGGCGCCACTGCACCAGGTACAGCTGGTCGCCCGGGAGGTCCTCCCACGACAGCGTCACCGTGCCGCCCGAGAGCCCCGGCCCCTCCACGGTGAAGCCCGCGGGCGCGGGGAACGCCGCCCCCGCGGTGAAGCTCGGCGGCCCCCCCGGGACGTCCAGCGGCGACAGCGGCGCGGCCGAATCGCACGATGCGAGAGTGGCGAGGGCCGAGGCGAGCGCGAATGCGCGCAGCGTCCGGTGCATGAAGTTCTCCGGGATGATCGGGCATGCGTGCGAGGTCCGCACGGGCGGCGGGAAAGGCATGGTGAAGATAACGGATGTCTGGCCGAATTCAAGGGATTTCTCCGCCCCGCGCAATGCTTCCCCGTCCCCACAACCCGTTGCCATCGTTATGGATATGATGCATCGGACAAAACGCTCGCGGGCCGTTCCTTTCGTATCTTCCCCCACCCCCGGTGTGCGTTTCGCGAGCGGGTCCATCGCACCGGCCGAAGCCGGCCGGGCAAGCGTCAGGGAGATGGGGAGTAGCGGACCAGCACGGTGTCGGCGCGGGAGGGGAGGTAGGCGGGATCGTTCGCGGCGGAGCCGTCGGGCGGCTCGAACGGGACGTGCTGGACGATGACGTAGTAGTCGCCGGGTGCGGGGAGACGCCAGCCGTCGCAGGGGGAGGCCGCGGTGGGCGCGAACCGCGCGCCGAAGCGGATCGGCGCGGCGTCGGCGCAGGCCAGGTTGACCTCGTGCTCCTCGCCGTCGGCGCCGCGGGCCAGGTCCATGCGCTGCTGGCCGCCCCACCCGTCCGTGTGCACGCTCCAGCGCGGCTCGATCTCCTCTCCCGCGGGCGTGTAGACGCGGAAGCGGTAGAAGATGGGGAAATCGCCCACGTTCATCGCCGTCCCGTCGTTGTGCAGCCGGTACCGGATCACCACCGAGTCCGCGCGGGTGACCACGGCGCCGGCGCTCGATGCGATCACGCGCAGCTGGTTGGTCGGCGCCCGCGCCGCCGGCCCGCGGTACGGCGCCGCCGGCGGCAGCTCCCGCGCCGGCGCCTCTCGCCCGCACGCGCACGCGAGCGCCGCCCCCGCGGCGCACATCCACGCACGGGAGCCGCGGAGGCGCGACGCTGGCCGCCTCACGGAAGCCTCAGGATTCCTGCCCGGCCGGGAGCGCGGGCGGCTCGGTGCCGGGCGCATAGCCAAGGGAGCGGTGGAAGCTCTCGGCCTCCTGCAGCCGCGCCATCTCGTCCCTCACCGCCGCGACCTCGTCGCGCAGGCTCTGCAGCTCGGCGCGCGCCAGGCGCACCTCGCCCGCCAGGGTGCCCGCGGCCGCGCCCTCGGGAAGAATCCCCCCTTCCTTCAGCCGCAGGATCGCGTCGACGATCGGCTTCAGGGCGAACCGCGCCGTCACCGCGATCGCCGGGAGGACGATGACGGAGCAGATGACCAGGAGCTTGATCACCGAATCGAGGTTCATGGGCACATCTCCCAACGCTGAAGGGGGATCGGGCGAGCTGGACCGGACGTCCGTACGCGCTCGCGGCCCGAGCGTTTCACGTACCGCTAAATCGATGACCGGCCTGCCGGCCTCCATCAAAATGGTGTGACCGCCGGATTCTTCGCCACCCACGGGGTCGATGTGGACGGCACGGCGCCTGCTCCCCCGAAGCGCCCGCCACGGACGCAGCCGGCCCCCTCCCCGGCGGCTGACAGCTATCGTGGCCGCGAAGCGCGCGGGGACGGCTCGGGATGACGTCGTCGCGGCGGTCGTGGCGGTTTTCGGGCGAGGAGCACGGATGGCGAAGGAGTCCGCCGCGGCGATCTACGCATCGATCGCGGCCAACGTGGCGATCGGCGCGACCAAGTTCACCGCCGCGTCCTTCACCGGCAGCTCGGCGATGGCGGCGGAGGGCGTGCACTCGCTGGTGGACGCGTGCGACGGGCTGCTGCTCCTGCTCGGCCGGCGCCGGAGCCGCCGCCCGCCCACGCCGGAGCACCCGTTCGGCCACGGGCGCGAGCTGTACTTCTGGAGCCTGATCGTCGCCATCCTGTTCTTCGCGCTGGGCGGCGGGCTCTCCGTCTACGAAGGCATCCGGCACCTTCTCCACCCCGAGCCGCTGAAATCGCCGGCGTGGAACTACGCGGTGCTGGGCTTCGCCGCGCTGTTCGACGGCGGCTCGCTCGTGGTCGGCCTGCGCCAGTTCCGCGAGAGCGCCGGCGGCCGCGGCTTCTGGGCCGCCATCCGCGAGGGCAAGGACCCGTCGCTCTTCTCGGTGGTGCTGGAGGACATCGCCGACATGGCGGGAATCGCGCTGGCGTTCCTGGGCGTGTTCCTGGGCCACCTGCTGGACAACCCGTACTTCGACGGCGCCGCCTCCGTCGGGGTGGGGCTGGTGATGGCGGGGGTGGCGGGGGTGCTGCTGGTGGAGAGCAAGGGGCTGCTGATCGGCGAGCGCGCGGACGCGGACATCGTGGAATGCATCACCGCCGCGGCCGCGGGAATGTACGACGCGGACGTGCGCCGCATCCGCACCATGCAGCTGGCCCCGCACGAGGTGCTGGTCACGCTGGACGTCACCTTCCGCCGCGGCCTCACCCGCGAGCAGGTCCTCGCCGCCATCGCCGAGCTGGAGCGCCGCACCCGCGCTGCCTCGCCCGACCGGCTCCTCCTCTACCTCGAGATCTCCGCGCTCCAGGACCATCGCCCCTGATGGCGGGGAGAGCGTCCGGAAGGTGAGAGAACGTCGTCCCCTCCGGAGTACATGAAATGGACGAAGAGAAAATTTTAGCATCTCCCTAAACCACTGATCTACCCAAGGATAAGCGGGATTGATCCATCGTCCGAATTTGTCCAATCTCCCTTGAGATTCCTGGAAAAATCCTGTAGTTTGTCTCACGGGAACGGCACCGCGAGGGTGATCTTCCCCCGCTGAGCGAGGCGGGGAGACGCGCCGGAGCGGCCGTCCGGAAATCGATGCAGAAGGGGCTGTGGAAGCAATTCCACCGCCCCTTTTCGTTTTGGGCCAGCCCCGCCTCCCCCGGATAAGAGGAGCGCGCCGGGCGGGCCGTCCAGACACACGCGCAGAAGGGCCGTGGAATCCACTTCCACTGCCCTTTTTCGCGTTCCCAGGCCCCGGCGCGCCAGCTCGGACGGGCCCGCCGGCACCGGGAGCGGCACTCCGCCGCCCCCCGATCTCCATCCCCATCCGGGAGGCACCATGGACACCGGCATGCCCGCGACCATCGACGATCAGCCCCCTCCGGGGGACGACCCACCCGTGGAGTGGTCCACCCTGAGCCTGGACTCCATCACGCCGGTGGGCGGCGCGCTGGCGGGCGGGATCACCGCCACGCTGGGCGGCAGCGGATTCCAGGAGGGAGCCGAGGTCTACTTCGGCAGCACGGCGGCCACCGACGTGGCCGTGCAGGACGACGGCACCGCCACCGCCACCATTCCCGCCGCCGCGCAGGCGGGGAGCGTGACGGTGACGGTGGTGAACCCCGACGGCAGCTCGTCCTCGCTGGCCGGCGGCTACACCTACGTGGCCAACACCCCCGGCCAGGCCGCCGAGGTGCTGGGCGTGACCCCGCCGGTGGTGATCGAGGACACCCAGAGCCAGATCACCGTGCGCGGGCGCAACCTGCTGGATGCGTACAACAACGGGACGCTGGCGCTGCGCGGGCCCGCCCGCGCCGCGGTGAACGTGCTGGGCTTCAGCGCCGCGCAGGACGCGGCCACCGGCATCGACGCGCTGACCTTCACCCTGCGGGTGACGGCCTCGCCGGCGCTGCAGCCGCTGGAGCGGCTGGTGATCCAGGTGCTGGCCAGCCGCCGCGCCGGGGCCGGCGGCGACGGCGTGTTCGAGAGCAGCCGGCAGATGTTCACCGTGCTGCCGAAGACGGTGCCGGTGCCGCTGGCCTTCACCCCCACGCTGCAGCCCGACCAGCCCACGCTGGTGGTGGTGGCCGGCCGCAACCTGGCGGGGGCCACGCTGGACTTTGGCGCCGGCGCCACCGTGCACGTGCAGAAGAGCGACGACCGCACGCTGGTGGGGCTGGTGAGCCTGACCGACGCGCAGGCCGCGTCCACCCAGGCCAAGCAGCTCAGCGTGCGCAGCGCCGCCGGCGCCGAGGTGGGGCGCTACGACCTGCAGGTGGTGGCCAGCAGCGAGGTGGCCGCGAAGGCCTCGTCGTCCACGCAAAGCTACGCGGTGATGGCGCAGACCGGCCCCGGCGTGCCCGTGCTGGCGCTGGAGACGGTGCCCGGCCAGCGCATGCTGGCGCCCACCGAGAGCGACAGCGCGGTGTTCAGCCTGAAGGGCGGAAGCCCGCACGGGCTGTTCTTCGACTGGGGCGGCTTCGAGATCGTGCTGGTGGACCAGGTGATCTTCCTGGAGATCATCAACGAGGTGCGCCTGATCCCGTTCTTCGACGGCGGCGGCCCGGGCGCGAGCGACGTGCCGGCGCGGGTGGGCACGCTGGTGCGGGTGCGCGGCGCGGGGCTGCTGCTGGCGCTGCGGGTGAACCTGATCGTGCGCATCCGCGTGGTCCTGATCGTGGGCTTCCGCTATCAGGTGGACCCGTTCGGGTTCCTCAACGAGTTCGCCGACCTGTACCCCTGGGCCATCGGCTCGGTGGTGTTCAGCATCCGGATCGAGATCAGCGTCACCCTGCAGATCGCCGCGCTGCTGGCCATGGTGCTCCCGGGCGGGCAGCTGGTGCAGCTGGCGTCGCTGAACATCTCCATCGGCGTCGTCTTCCGGATCGGCACCGACGGGCACAGCCTGCAGCTGGGCACCGAGACCTTCCGGGTGACGCACGCGGGGATCGGCCCGGTCTCCACCAGCCTCCTTCCCTGCGGCGGGCGCTTCCAGCTGGCCACCGACAACGGCCAGACGGTGTTCCCCGACCAGTACGGCAACTCGCAGGCGTACTACTTCGTGCGCGGCGAGGGGGCGTGCTGCCTGCCGTGGAGCTTCGCGCTGCAGCTGGTGCGCTTCGCGCCGGGGCGCGACCCCGAGACGGTGCAGCAGGGGTTCCAGGCGGACTACTGCCTGACCGCGGCGCCCGGTGCCACGCTGGGGCACATCGTCATCACCTCGCAGGACCCCGAGCCCGAGGGGGTGCCGCCCACGCTGGTGATGGACCTGCAGGACACCGCGCTGGTGCGCGCGCTGGCCCAGCCGCTGGACGCGGCGGGGAACCCCACCGGGCCGCTGCAGGACGTGCGCGACCTGGGGTACCAGCCGGAGTTCTACCTGGAGCAGCCCGCGCCCACGGTGCTGGACCCCGGCTCGCTGGCCGGCGGAACCGCGTTCGCGCTGCTGGAGGGCGGCAACGTCATCCACGTGCGGCTGGCCGTGCCCGACGGCGCCTCGGCGCGGCTGGGCTTCTGGCCGGCCGACGTGCTGGGGTTCGACATCGCCCGCTTCGTGGCCGCCGGGCTGGAGCCGCGGGTGCTGCTGGGCTCGCTGCCGGTGCGGGTGCGCGCCGCGGTGACCGTGGAACCGGTGCTGACCTTCCGCACCACGCCCACCGACGCGGCCACCCTGCAGGTGGCGCGCTCGTTCGGCTTCCCCGGCGGCACGGGGGCGGCGCAGCTGGGCACGGTGTGGGAGATGGAGCGCTTCGAGCCGTGGGAGACGCAGCGCACCTTCGCGCTGGGGTTGCGGGTGACCGGGGGAATGGCGCAGAACCCGCTCGACGTGAAGGTGACGGTGGGCGCGTCGCGGATCCTGCTGGTGCCCATCACCAACGGCGCCCCGGTGGCCGGCGCGCCGCTGGGCGGGCTGGGCTTCAGCGCCGAGCGCAACGGCGCGCAGGCGGTGGCGAACTTCTTCGGCGGCGCGCTGGCCGCGCAGGGCGAGGTCACCGTCACCCTCCCGGCGGGGAGCCACGCGGGAACGCTGGTGGAGGTCGGCACGCTCACCGTTCTCCCCTACCACCGCGAGGACCCGGCGGCCACGCCGCCCAGGCGCGTGGCGCCGGGGCTGGCGGCGGCCGACCGGCACGTGCTGCTGGAGGTGCCGCTCTCGGCCGCGGCCACCGGCGCGGGAAAGGTGCAGCTGGCGGGCACGGCGCTGCGCGCGGTGGTGCGCAGCGACGAGAACTTCGAGGAGTACCTGCGCGTGCTGGACGAGCCGCTGCGGATCGTGGCCGGCTCGGTTCCCGACATCGCGGGGTTCGCGGCGGCGGTGTACGGCAAGGTGGCCGGCGCCGCGGCGGGATCGTCGATCGCCGCGCTGCTGCAGGGCGAGGGGAAGCGGCTGTGGGACGTGGCCGCGCAGACGGTGCGCGCCGGGGTGATGGCGGCCACGCACACGGGGGTGGACGACCGGCCGCTGTACTGGGCGCGGCTGCAGGCCATCGCCGGGCTGCGCGCGTACGGCCGCCGCGCCGCGGTGGCGCCCGACACGCTGCAGGCGCTCATCCAGTCGCTGGAGTGGCCGTCGCGCGGGCTGGAGCCCGACGGGCGCATCAGCCTGGACGCCGCGCCGGCGGGGTACCGGCGGGTGATCGTGACCGGCTTCGACCCCTTCCAGCTCCCCGGCGCACCCGGGCAGAGCAACCCCTCGGGCGTGGCCGCGCTGGCGCTGAACGGGCCGGTCACCCAGACCACTCCTCCCGTGTACATCCGCACGGCGGTGTTCCCGGTGCGCTACGCCGAGTTCGACCAGGGGCTGATCGAGACGGCCGTGCGCCCCGGCCTGAGCTCCATCGTCCTGCTGGTCACCTGCAGCCAGAACGGCGGCCGGCCCTACTACGACATCGAGCGCTGGGCCGGGCACAACCGCGTGGATACGATCGACAACAACCGGGTGCGGGCGCCGGGCGCCGTGGTCGCCGCGAACCTCCGCGACCCGGGGGGCGCCATCGCGGGCGGGCCGCAGTTCCTGGAGACCACGCTCCCGCAGATCGTCACCGCGCGCGAGGTGCTGCAGGGCCCCAACCCGGCGGGGAACGACCTCCTCTTCGACCAGTCGTACCGCGTGCTGAACGGCGCGTCGCGGCCGGAGCCGAACCCCGGCGACCCCGCCGCGTACACGCGCGTGGCCGACGTCCCCAGCGGCACCGCCGACGAGGGCTCGGGGGGCAACTTCCTGTCGAACGAGATCTTCTACCGCACGGCGCTGGTGCGCACGCGCAACCGGCCCGCGCTGCCGTCGGGGCACTTCCACGTCCCCGGCTTCGCCTCGGCCGCGGTGAGCCCGCCGATGGACGAGCGGGTGCGGCTGGTGACCGGTACGTGGACGGCCATCGACCGCTTCCTGCGCAACGCCTACCGGCTGCGCATCTCCGGCAACACCGCCTTCCCGCCCACGGACGTGAACACGCTGTCGGGCCAGACGCTCACCCTGCACAACGAGACGGGCGAGTCGGTGCAGATCGGCTCGCTGGAAGTGCAGCGGCCGTTCGAGGCGCCGTACTTCGCCGGGCCGTTCACCCTGGGCCCGGGGATGACGGTGGACGTGGACGTGGAGTTCGGCCCCACCGCGCCGGGCCCGGTCACGGCCACGCTCACCGTGCGCTCCACCACCGGCGAGCCGCTGGCGGTGGCGACGCTCACCGGCGAGGGGCGGGCCACCTTCACCATCTCGGGGCTGGTGACGGTGGACGGCGCGCCGGCGCAGGGGGTGCGGGTGATGCTTTCGGGATCGCGCACGGCCGAGATGGCCACCGTCGGCGACGGGCGGTACAGCTTCCTTGGGCTTTCGCAGGGCGGTTCGTACACGGTGACGCCGGTGCTGGCGCACTACGCGTTCACCCCGCCGTCGCGCACCTTCGCCTCGCTGGCGGCCAACCAGACGGGCGACTTCGCGGGAACGGTGATCCGCCGCCGCATCGCCGGGGTGGTGAGGACGGCCACGGGAACGCCGCTCGCGGGGGCCACGGTGACGCTCTCCGGGAGCGCCGCCGGCACGGTGACCACCGACGGGACGGGGCAGTACCTCTTCGCCAACCTGGCCGACGGCGGGAGCTACACCGTGTCGGTGTCGCGGCCGGGGTACACCTTCGCGCCAGCCAGCCAGGCGTTCAACAACCTGGCCGCCGACACGAGCTTCGATTTCCCCGGATCCGCCGCCAGCTACACCATCACCGGCCAGGTGACGGCCAACGGGGCGGCGCTGCAGGGCGCCACCGTCACCCTCAGCGGCACGCAGGGCGGGACCGCCACCACCGATGCGTCGGGGAACTATGCGTTCACGGTGCTGGGCGACGGGAGCTACACCGTGACCCCGTCCAGGCCGGCGTACACCTTCACCCCGTCGAGCGCCAGCTTCCAGAACGTGGCGGCCAGCCAGTCGGCCGCCTTCACGGGGACGCAGGTGGTGATGGTGCGCTCGAACGTGGCCTCGGCGTGGATGGGCGGCAGCGCGGTGGCGTCGTCGGAGTACAGCAGCTACCGCGCGGCGTACATCGCCACCAACGGCGACCGCAACGGCACGCCGCGCTCGTACGACCCGGCGCCCGAGGCGGGGGTGTGGCAGGACGGCACGCAGAACCAGTACCCCGACTGGCTGGAGATCTCGTTCGCGCCGCGGGCCATCACCGAGGTGGACATCTACCTGCCGCAGGACAACCCGTACAGCCCGGCCGAGATCACCGAGTCGCTCACCTTCTCGATGTTCGGCATCCAGGACTTCAACGTGGAGTACTGGACGGGGTCGGCGTGGCAGGTGCTCCCCGGCGGGGCCATCGTGAACAACGACCGGGTGTGGCGGAGGATCGCGTTCGCGCCCATCACCACCGGCAAGGTGCGCGTGGTGGTGTTCCGGGGGATGGGCGGGTGGTCGCGCATCACCGAGCTGGAGGTGTGGAGCGGGGGGCCGCACACCAACGTGGCCTCGGCGGCGGTCGGCGCGGTGGCGCGCGCCTCGTCCGAGGCGTCGGCCGCGCGCTCGGCGGCCACGGCCATCAACGGCGACCGGCGCGGCACGCACCCGGCGGGCGATCCGTTCCCGGGCGGCGGGTGGCAGAGCGCCTCGGCGGTGTCGGGCGAGTGGCTCGAGGTGCAGTTCCCCGCGCAGGCCACCATCTCGGAGGTGAGCGTCTTCTCCGTGCAGGACAACCAGGCCGCCCCCGCCGAGCCGACGGAGGCAATGACCTTCACGCAGTACGGGGTGCAGGACTTCCAGGTGCAGTACTGGACCGGGTCGGCGTGGGTGCGGGTGCCGGGCGGGGCGGTGACGAACAACGACCGGGTGTGGCGCCGCATCGCGTTCCCGCCGCTGACCACCGACCGCGTCCGCGTGGTGGTCACGCGCGCGGCGGGCGGGTACAGCCGCATCGCCCAGCTCGAGGCCTGGAGCTGACCGCGGCGCCGCCGCCCTCCGCGCCGGCGCTCGCTCTCCCCTGATCCAGCGGCCCCCCGCGTCTCCCGGACGCGGGGGGCCGCGCGTCTCTCCCCTCCCGAACTGTGCTGGGCGGCAAACCCGGTTTCTGCATCTGTCATCCCCCCCACGCCCGCGGATACCTTCGACGGTGCCGCCGGTCGAGCATCGGCGGTGGGAGATGCGACCGCGGAGCGGAGAATGGTGGAGACGACGGGGCCGGGCCGGGCGAAGACCATCGCGGCGTTCGCCATCGTGTACGTGGTGTGGGGATCCACGTACCTGGCGATCCTGTACGCCATCCGCGCCATTCCGCCGCTGCTGATGGCGGGCGCGCGCTTCGCCGCGGCGGGGGTGATCCTGTACACCGTGCTGCGGCTGCGCGGCGCGGAACGGCCCACGCGGCGCAACTGGATGGCCGCGGCGGTCGCCGGCACGGGAATGCTGGTGATGGGGAACGGCGCCGTGACCTGGGCCGAGCAGCGCGTGCCGTCCGGCGTGGCGGCGCTGGTCGTGGCGTCGGTGCCGCTGTGGATGGTGATCCTGGAGTGGGCGCGCCCCCGCGGCCGCCTGCCCTCGCGCGGCGTGCTGCTCGGCGTGCTGATCGGCGCCGCGGGGCTCGTATTCCTCGTCGCGCCGTGGAACGCGGGCGGCGGATCGATCGACCGGACCGCGGTGGGCGTGGTGCTCGTCGGCGCCTTCTGCTGGGCGGCGGGGTCGCTCTACACCCGCACCGCGCCGCTCCCGCGCAACGTGCTGCTGGGCGCGGCGATGGAGATGCTGGCCGCGGGCGCGGTCCTGCTCGCCGCGGGCCTGGTCTCGGGCGAGGGCGCGCGGCTGCGCTGGTCGGCGATCGACGCGGTGGCCATCGCCTCGGTGGCGTACCTGGCCGTCTTCGGCTCGGTGGTGGCGTTCAGCGCGTACGCCTGGCTGCTGGGCAACTGTCCCGCCACGCGCGTGGCGACGTACGCGTACGTGAACCCGGTCGTCGCCGTGCTGCTGGGGTGGTGGTTCGCGGACGAGGCGCTGACCGCGCGCACCGTGGGCGCCATGGCCGTCATCGTTGCCGGTGTGGTGATCGTGAACACCGCCCGCGCGCGCCCCCAGCCGATCGATTCCGCCGCATCGCCATCGCCCCGCGCGCCTGTCCCAACCCCGTCCGGACGTCAGCGCAGGCGGAGGACGACGCGGGCCTGAGCCGGTACGCAAAAGTCTCTGTCGACTTTCATCATCGCCCGACCGCTACATCGTTGATCTCACGCGGAGACGCGGAGACGCGGAGGATTCGTCACGGCACGGAGTTCTCCGCGACTCCGCGTCTCCGCGTGAGAAATCACCGTTGGGGAGACGCGGAGATCGAGTCGAGTCTCCGGTCCTCTGGTGCTCTGCGACAAAACCGCCGCCGGTCAGGGTGCGACGCAGTCCGCGGCGAGTTCGCGGATGACGTCGAGCGCCTGGGCGGTGCGGTCGCTCCAGGGGTGGCCGGCGCTCAGGCGGATGCAGTTGCGGTATCCGGCGCTGGGGGTGAAGACGGGGCCCGGGGCCAGGCTGATCCCCCGCCCCGCCGCCCGCCGGTGCAGCTCCATCGCGTCCGTCCCCTCGGGCAGCTCCACCCACAGCACGAACCCGCCCTGCGGCCGGCTGACGCGCGTCCCGGCCGGGAGGCGCTCGGCGGCCTCGAAGCCCAGGCGCTCCACGTTGGCGGCCAGCGTGCGCCGCAGCCGCCGCAGGTGGTGCGCGTAGCCGCCCGCCGACAGCAGCTCGGCCAGCGCCAGCTGCGGCGCCGAAGCGGTGGTGAGGGTCGTCGCCGCCTTCAGCCGCTCCACCGCCGCGCGGAAGCGGCCCGGGAACGCCCACCCCACGCGGAACCCCGGCGCCAGCGTCTTGGAAAAGGTGCCGCAGCGCAGCACCCACCCCTCGCGGTCCCACGCCTGCAGCGCGCGCGGCCGCGCCTCGCCGAAGTGCAGGTCGCCGAAGGTGTCGTCCTCAATGGCGGGTACGCCGTACCGCGCCAGCAGCTCCGCGACCCGGCGCCTGTGCTCGTCCGGCATCCGCGCGCCCAGCGGGTTCTGGAAGCTGGGCGTCAGCACGCACGCCTTCGCCGCGCCGGAGCGGAGCGCCTCTTCCAGCGCGTCCACGCAGATGCCGTCGCGCGGTTCGGTGGGGATCTCCAGCGCGCGCATCCCCAGCGCCTCGATGGCCTGCAGCGTCCCGAAGTAGGTGGGCGATTCGACCGCGATCGCGTCTCCCGGCTTCGCGACGGCGCGCAGGCAGAGCGAGATGGCCTCGCTGCAGCCGCAGGTGATCACCACGTCGGCGGCGGATGCGGCGCACCCGGCGTCCATCGCCAGCTTCGCGATCTCGCGCCGCAGCTCGGGCGTCCCCGCGGGCGCGTACGAGGCGGGATGGCGCCGCTCGCGGCGGGCGGCCGCGCCCAGCAGCCGCGCCAGCCGCGCCACGGGAAGGAAGTCGGGGTGCGGGAGCGCGGCGCCGAGCGGCACCAGCGCCGGATCGCCCACGGCCGCCAGGAACGCGGCAATGGTGTCGCTCACGCTCACGTCGCACGCCACGCACGGCGGCGCCGTGCGCCCGGGCTCGGCCACGCGCGAGCGCTCGCGCGGCTGCACGTAGAAGCCGGACTGCGGCCGCGCGCGGATCACCCGGCGGTCCTCCAGCAGCCGGTATGCCTGCAGCACGGTGGTCACGCTCACGCCGTGCTGGGTGCTCATCCGGCGGACGGAGGGCACGCGGTCGCCCGGCCGCAGCGTTCCCGCCTCGATCATCCGCACCAGCTCGCCCGCCAGCGCCTGGTAGGCGAACCGCTCCTCCGCCTGCGCAACCTGGATCATCGCCCCGACACCGGATGGAGGTGGATCTTCCGCAACTGTACTGCTATCGATTCTACGTTCCAGAATCTGTTATCGTCAACCGTGGCGGATCGCGTAGGGATGTGCTGGTGTGGTGATAGAGACGGATTGTTAAGCAGATGAGAGGATTTCCTCGCGTGATTCAACAATCGGCGAGAGAGCGGAGGCGTGGCGAAAATGCGACTGAAGTCGCGGCTACAACGGCACGCAGTCCGCCTTCGCGGACTTCCCGTGCGAAGGCCACGCCGGCGCGTCACCCGATGTCGCATCGGCCGCGATGATGGCCGGGGCCACGCCATCGGCGAGGCGCGAGCGACGTGTGCCGTTGTAGCCGCGACCTCGGTCGCATTTTTCCCCCTCGCCTGTGCCATGACGCCATGACCCGCGCGCGAGATCACCGCGTCGTCCCACCTCCGGTCGATGCCGCCGCGCCGGTGGCGTCCGTGGCGCCGGTGGCAACGGTGAAGCTCGCGGTCAGGCCGCCCACCATCACGTCGAACGTCCCTGCCTCCAGAACCGGCCGCCCGTCGCGCCCCACGTACGTGAGGTCGTCGGCCGACAGCGTGAACGTCACCGTCCGCGCCTCGCCCGGCTGCAGGGTGATGCGCTGAAAGCCGCGCAGCCGCCGCACCGCGGGCGACAGCGACGCGAACCGCTGCCGGGTGAAGAACAGCACCGTCTCCGTTCCCTCGCGGCCGCCGGTGTTGCGGACGGTGACGGTGACGGGGAGGGTGCCGCCGGGGCGGAGCGTGGCCGCGCCGGTCTTCAGGCCGGAATAGGCGAAGGTCGTGTAGCCCAGGCCGCTGCCGAACTCGAAGAGGGGATGGAAGGCGTTGGCCGCGGCCGGCCCGATCTCGTCGGTGCGCTTGTGGTCGTAGGGAACGAGCTGGTTCACCGCGCGGGGATAGGTGAAGGGGAGGCGGCCGGACGGGTTGGCGTCGCCGAAGAGGACGTCGGCCAGCGCCTCGCCGCCGTGCATCCCCGGCCAGTACGCCATCACGATCGCCCTGGCCCCGCCGGCCACGCGGGTGATGACGCGCGGGCGGCCCTCGACCAGGACGAGCACCACCGGCGTCCCCGTCGCCTCGATGGCCTCCACCAGCCGCAGCTGCGGCTCGGGCAGGGTGAGATCGTCGATGTTTCCCGGCGTCTCGGCGTACGCGTCTTCCCCGACCGCCACCACCGCCACGTCGGCGTCGCGCGCGGCGCGGGCGGCGGCCGCGATGTCCATCGTGTCGGCGAAGGCGGCGCCGGGGACGTAGCGAACGTCGCGGCCGCGCTTCAGCATCGCCTCCAGCAGCGTCCGCGGGCCGGCTGGGAATTGCGACGCGTCGCTCCCCTGCCAGGTGTAGGTCCATCCCCCGTTCAGCGCGGTCAGCGACTGCGCGGCCGGGCCGGTGACCAGGATGCGCGCGGCCTTCCGCAGCGGGAGGACGCCGCCCTCGTTCTTCAGCAGGGTGATGGCCTCGCGCGCGGCCTGCCGCGACACGGCGGCGGAGGCCTCGCCGCCGACGCGGTGCGCGGCGGTCTCGTCGGGGAACGGCGCCTCGAACAGGCCCAGGTCCGCCTTCAGCGTCAGGATGCGGCGGACGGACTGGTCGATGCGGCTCTCGGGGATGGTGCCCTCGCGCACCAGGGCGATCAGGTCGTCGTAGAACTGGTAGTCGTTGGGCGTCATGCTCACGTCCACGCCCGCCTGCACCGCCATCCGCACCGCGTCCTTCAGCGTGGGGGCCACGTGGTGGCGGGTGTTGAGGTAGATGATGTCGGCCCAGTCGGTCACGATCACCCCGTCGAAGCCCAGCTCGCCGCGGAGGACGTCGGTCAGCCAGTAGCGGCTGGCGTGCAGCGGCTCGCCGTCGATCTCGCCGCTGTTCACCATCACCGCGCGCGCGCCGGCGCGGACCGCGGCGGCGAACGGCGGCAGGTAGCTCTCGCGCACCTCGCGCACGGTCATGTACGCGGGGGTGCGGTCGTGGCCGGAGCGGGGGTTGGAGTAGCCCAGGTAGTGCTTCATCGTGGCCGCCACGCGACCGCCGCGCTGCATCCCCGCCACCTGGCTGCGCCCCATCAGCGACGCGAGCCACGGGTCCTCGCCGAAGGTCTCGTAGAAGCGCGGCCAGAGCGGCTGGCGGCCCACGTCCAGCACCGGCGCGAAGTTCCACGGCAGCGCCGACGCGTACGCCTCGTCGCCGGTGATCTCGCCGGCGCGGCGGGCCAGCGCGGTGTCGAACGTGGCGGCGATGGCGATGTTCTGCGGGAAGAGGGTGCCGCCGCGCGTGTAATTGGCCCCGTGCACGAAGTCGATGCCGTAGAGGATGGGGATGCCGAGCCGCGTCTCGAGCATGGCCACGCGCTGGATCCGGCGGACGGCGTCGTGCCACCCCTCCACGGTGAGCGCGCCCTGCTCGACGTTCAGGATGGAGCCGATGTGCCGGTTCACGATCCCTTCGCGCAGCCTGGCGACGTCCAGCCGCACGCTGTCGCGGTGGGGCGTGCCCGGCGCGGTGAAGGCGGAGAGGGTGAGCTGCGTCATCTGCCCCACCTTCTCCTCCAGCGTCATCCGCGCCAGCAGCGAGTCGACGCGCGCGCGCCGCGCCTGCGTTTGCGTCTGCGCGGCTGCCGGGGCAACGAGGATGGCCTGCGCCGCAAGGAGCATCAGAATGCGCTTCATGTCCTCCCGTCGGATACGATGTGGGCTGGGCTGGCCGGGATCGTCACCAATCGGACTCCCCACGAGAGACGTCATCCTGAGGCCGGGCACGCCGAAACCGCGTCGTCACAAACGCTTGCAGGCCGAAGGATCCATACTCGTCCCGCACGTCTGTGTCGGACGCGCACGTGCGTTGCCCTGCATCGCTGGCCAGCATCACCGCGCATTCGAAAGTGACGTGGCGCCCCGGCTATAGATCCTTCGGCCTGCCATCTTCATCGCCGTGACAAGTTCAGCGTGGCCGGCCTCAGGATGACGTCTCTCAGATTGACGTCTCTCTTGCTCGTCGACTTCCCCCCGGATTCCCCCCGGAACAGCCGGCGCGCGGGAAGCGCAGGATGAGGGCCGCGGCGGCATCTCCCGCCGCCATGCGCCTCGTTGCGCGCCCGCGCCGCGCGCGGCATCATCCTGTACCCCGGCATCATCGCGCACTCCCCGCTACCCGCGCCCCCCGATGGCGACCTCCGCCGACGCGTTCGAGACGTCCGTCGCCATCCTCCCCGGCGACGTGGACGACATCGGGCACGTGAACAACATCGTCTACCTGCGCTGGGTGCAGGAGGCCGCCATCGCGCACTGGACGGCGGTCGCGCCGCCGCACGTGCAGCGCGCGGTGGGCTGGGTGGTGCTGCGGCACGAGATCGACTACCGCCGCCCTGCGCTCCCGGGCGACGCCGTCCGCGCGCGCACCTGGGTGAGCCTGGCCGACGCCGTCCGCGTGGAGCGCCACACCGAGATCGTCCGCGCGGGCGACGGGACGCTGCTGGCGCGGGCGCGCACCCTCTGGTGCCCGCTCGCCACCGCCACCGGCCGCCCGCTGCGCGTGTCCGACGAGCTGCGCGTGCTCTTCTCCGTCCCCGAAGCCGACGGCCGCACGCTCAAGCGCTGACGTGCATCGCCACAAAAGACGAGCAGGGGAGCGGAGATGGCATCTCCGCTCCCCTGCTTCGCTGTGCATCCTCCGGCATCGCTGCCCTCTCCCCGCGCCTGAGAGCGCTCGCCCTCTCCCGTTCCGGGCGAGGGGCTGTCCGGCATCCACGGGGCCTGCATCCTCTGGTCGCGGCTATCTTTCGGAGTGGCGGAGATTCGGCCCAGCTACCTCTCCCGGTCCGGGAGAGGTGGACGGCCTCGGCCGGCCGGAGAGGGCGCGATGCCGGGCCGAACGCGCCTGAATCCTGCCTCTCTGCTTCTCCACTCCTCCGTGTGAGACATCTGCCGTTGGTCCTTACCTGACCTCCTCGATCGAGGCGCCCGGGGCGGCGGCGCAGACGTAGACGCGCGGCTCCAGGCCGACGGCGGCGCGATACGCATCACCAACTTTGCGGGCGAAGTCGTCCGCGGCCGATCGCTCGACCAGCGCGACCGCGCAGCCACCGAAGCCCGCGCCCGTCATCCGCGCGCCGAAGCAGGCGGGGTGCGCCTGGGCCAGCTCCACGATGGCGTCCAGCTCGCGGCGCGAGACCTGGAAGTCGTCGCGCAGGCTGGCGTGGCTCAGGTCCACCAATCGCCCCACCTCCGCGGCGTCGCCGCGCTCCAGCGCGGCGGCGGCGGCCAGCGTGCGCTCGTTCTCGCCCACCACGTGGCGGGCGCGGCGCAGCGTCACCGGGTCCAGCTCCGCGGCGCGCGACTCCAGCGTCGCCACGTCCACGTCGCGCAGCGCGGGGACGCCCAGGCGCTCTGCCGCCACCTCGGTGGCGCGGCGGCGCTCGTTGTACTCGGAATCGACCAGCCCGCGGCGCGTGCCCGTGTCCATCACCACCACCGCGGTCCCGGGCGGCAGCGGGACCGGGCGCGTCTCGAGCGAGCGGCAGTCGATCAGCAGCGCGTGCCCCGCCTCGCCCGCGGCCGAAATCATCTGGTCCATGATCCCGCACCGCACGCCCACCCAGCCGTTCTCGGCCCTCTGCGCCAGCAGCGCCATCCGCCGCGCGTCCCAGTCGATCCCCGAAACCGCCGCGAACGCGCGCGCCGCCGCCAGTTCCAGCGCGGCGCTGGACGACAGCCCGGCGCCCTTCGGCACGTCGCCGCTCGCCACGCCCTCCCATCCCCGCAGCGCGAGCTCGTCCCCCAGCGCCCACGCCATCCCCCGCACGTACTCCAGCCAGCCGCCGCCCGCGCTCTCCAGCCGCCCCAGGTCGAACTCCCCCGTCTCCCCGAAGTCCAGCGACGCGACGGAGACGCGCGAATCGGCCCGCGGGCGGAGGGCGATCCACACCGCGCGGTCGATGGCCATCGGCAGCACGAAGCCGCCGCTGTAGTCGGTGTGCTCGCCGATCAGGTTCACCCGCCCCGGCGCGCGCGCCACGAAGGCCGGCGGCGCGCCGAAGCGCTCCGCGAACGCCCGAACCACCGTCTCCCGCAAGCCATTGTCGTTCATCGGGATGGGGATGAAGATGGAGATGCGGGTCCCGAGTCGTCCGATCCCCCCGAGCGATCCGCGTAGCCGTGGGGATGCGCCCGGTGCCACGCCCACGCGCTGGCGATGATGTCGCGCAGCTCGCCGTGCCGCGGCTCCCACCCCAGCTCCCGGCGGATGCGCTCGCTCTCGGCCACCAGCACCGCGGGGTCGCCCGGCCGGCGCGGCGCCACCCGCGCGGGGATGGGGTGGCCGGTGACCGCGCGCGCCGTCTCGATCACCTCGCGCACGCTGAAGCCGCGGCCGTTCCCCAGGTTGTAGGTGCGGCTCCCGCCATCCAGCGCGTGCAGCGCGCGCACGTGCGCGTCGGCCAGGTCCGCCACGTGGATGTAGTCGCGCACGCAGGTGCCGTCCGGCGTGTCGTAGTCGTCGCCGAAGATCATCACCGCCTCGCGCTGCCCCAGCGCCACCTGGAGGACGACGGGGATCAGGTGCGTCTCCGGGTCGTGGTCCTCGCCCCGGTCCGGCGACACAGCGCCCGCCGCGTTGAAGTAGCGTAGCGACGCGTACCGCATCGCGAAGCGGTCGTCCATCCAGTGCAGCAGCCGCTCCAGGATGTGCTTGCTCTCGCCGTACGGGCTCCCCGGCCGGATCGCCGCGTCGGCGGGGATGGGGATGGCGTCCGGCACGCCGAACAGGTTGGCGGTGGAGGAGAGGATGAAGCGCCGCACCCCGTGCTCCACCGCCGATTCCAGCAGGTTCAGCCCGTTGCGCACGTTCTCGCCCAGGTGCAGGAACGGCCGCTCCATCGACTCGCCCACCAGCGTGTGCGAGGCGAAGTGCAGGATTCCCTCGGGGCGGTGCGCCGCCATCGCGTCTTCCACCGCCGCGCGGTCCGCCAGGTCGCCGACGATGAGCTCCGCGCGCGGGTCGACCGCCTTGCGGTGCCCCTGCGACAGGCGGTCGAAGACGACCACCTGGTGCCCCGCGTCGGCCAGCTGCGTGACCACCACGCTGCCGATGTACCCCGCGCCGCCGGTGACCAGGAGCCTCATGCGCCGCCTCCCCGGCCGTCCTCCGGGACCGCGCGCAGCCGCTCCGCCGCGGCCTCGGGGGTCAGGTCGCGCTGCGGCTCGGCCATCATCTCGTATCCCACCATGAACTTGCGCACGGTCGCGGACCTCAGCAGCGGGGGATGGAAGTGCATGTGGAGGTGCCACTCCGGGTGCGGCTCCCCGTCCGTGGGCGCCTGGTGGAATCCGGCGGAGTAGGGGAAGGAGATGCCGAACAGCGCGTCGTAGCGTGCCGTCAGCCGCCGGAGGACGTCCGCCAGCCCGTCGCGCTCCGCGTCGTCCAGCGCGGCGAGATCGGCCACGGGGCGGCGGGAGATGACGAGGGTTTCGAACGGCCACACCGCCCAGAACGGCACCAGCGCGGCGAAGGCGTCGTTCGCGCAGACCGTGCGCTCGCCGCGCGCCTCCTCCAGCGCCAGGTAGTCGCCCAGCAGCGTGCGCCCGTGGCGGCGGTGGTGCTCCGCCTGCGTCGCCGTTTCGCGCATGGGGATGAGGGGGATGGAGCGCTGCGCCCAGATCTGGCCGTGCGGATGAGGATTGCTGCACCCCATCATCTCGCCCTTGTTCTCGAAGATCTGCACGTGGCCGATCTCCGGCCGGCTCCCCAGCGATGCGTACTGCTCCGCCCACACGTCCACCACGCGGCGGATGCCGGGCGTTGCCATCTCCGCCAGCGTCAGGTCGTGCCGCGGCGAGAAGCAGACGACGCGGCAGACGCCCGGCTCCGCGCGCGCCACCAGCAGCCCGTCCACGTCCACGCCCGCCTCGGGTGCATCCGGCCGCAGCGCGGCGAAGTCGTTGTCGAACACGAAGGTGCCGGCGTACTGCGGGTTCCGCGCGCCGCCGGCCCGCGGGTTCCCCGGGCAGAGATAGCAGCCGGGATCGTACGCCGGCCGCTCGGCGCGCAGCACGGGCTCCACCTGCCCCTGCCACGGCCGCAGGGCGCGGTGCGGCGACACCAGCACCCACTCGCCGGTGAGCGGGTTCAGCCGCCGGTGCGGGTGCTCCGCCAGCAGCGTCGCCCCAGCGCGCTCAGCCACGCCGCACCATCCCGAACGCGCGCACAGAATCTTCGCGTCCCCTCATCCCCCGCTCTTTCTCGTCATCGTCCCGACCGATCCCATCCGCCGCCGCAACCGCCGCACCGGAGACGGATCAGCCTCCGGGGGAAACATGGACCGCGGCGCGGACATCGGAAAGCAGGAGCAGTGCAGACGAGCTCAGACCGTCGAAATGCTTGACACGTTCGAGCAACCGGATTATTCTCATTTTGAGAATGATATAGAGGCAGGCCAAGTCCTGCGAATCCGCACCATCCCGAGACGCGGCAGAAACGAGATCATGCCTACCCTCACCGACGCACCGGCCACGATCACCGCCGCCGCGCTCCTCGCGATTCCCGCCTGGCAGCCGGAGAAGCTGTTCAGCGGCGACGACGAGCGCGACCGGCGGCTGTACCGCAGGCTCGCGCTGGACTTCCACCCGGACCGCCACCCCGCCAACACCGAATCGTTCAAGCACCTGAGCGCGCTGAAGAACGCGCGCGACACGAAGATCGAGGCGAAGACGTGGACCGGCGCGGGCGTACGGGAGCTGGTGCTGCGGAGCGGAAAACGCCTCGTCGTTCGCTACCTGCGCCGCCACACCTTCGAGCTCGGCACGCTCTTCATCAGCCCGCGTTCGGTCACGTATCTCTTCCGCGAAGACCACCGCGCGCTGTGCCGGAACGCCGTCCGCACCATCCGCGGCTTCCGCTACGCGAACGACGCCATGCGCGACGAGGTCTCCCGCTTCCTCCCCCGCATCGAGCTGGAGGCGGAGACGGCCGACGGCCCCGCGCTCGTCATCGCCAAATCCCCCGGCGTCATCCGCCTGCGCGACGTGCTGGACCACCTGGGCGGGAGGATGGACCCGCGCCACGTGGCCTGGATCCTCAGCACCCTCCACAACTTGGGCGCGTACCTCACCTGGGCGGGGCTCACGCACAACGCCATCGACCTGGACAGCTACTTCATCTCCCCCAACGACCACGCGGGGATGCTGCTGGGCGGCTGGTGGTACGCGCGGCGGGAGGGCGAGGCGATGACGCACCTGCCGGGAGCGAGCGTGAACGTGTGGAAGACCATCCTTCCCCCCCACGCCACGGCGGCCAAGCGGGCGACCCCCAAGCTGGACCGCGAGCTCATCCGGCTCGCCGGGCGCACGCTGCTCGGCGATCCCGGAGGCACGCGCCTGCTCCGCGACCCCGCCATTCCCGCGCCGCTCGCGCGGTGGGTGACCACGCCGGGGGACGACGACGGGATTGAGGATTACGCGAACTGGGCCCGCGCGCGCGACGCGGCTTTCGGCCCGCGAAGGTTCGTCGTGATGGACCTGACGCCGCAGGAGATTTACGGCGGAGCGTAGCAGAACGGAGCCAACCTTCACCGAGAGGAAACCATGGGAAGCAGCCGATTCACCGCCGACGAATGGAACGCCTTCGCCGCCCGGTCGTTCGCCGGGAGGACGAAGAACCAGGTCCTGAACACCACCGGGATGGTGGCCGCGAACGACCCGGCGAAGATGAAGAACGGGGTGCGCGAGTCGCGCGACAGCGCCGTGAACCCGCGCTCCACCCCCATCATCATCGCCGGCGACGTTACCGGCTCGATGGACGAGCTCGCGTACCTCCTGCTGAAGGAATCGCTCCCCGCCATTGCGCTGGAGATCTACGGCCGGCAGCCCGTGAGCGATCCGCACATCCTGGTGGCGGCAATCGGCGACGTGGAGTGCCACGACCGCGCGCCGCTGCAGGTGACGCAGTTCGAGGCGGGCGCCACGGAGCTCGGCACCCAGACCCAGGCGCTGTACGTGGAGCGGGGCGGCGGCGGCAACCGCAGCGAGAGCTACCACCTGCCGTGGTACTTCGCCGCCATGCACACCAGCACCGACGCCTTCGAGAAGCGCGGCGAGAAGGGCGTGCTCTTCACCTACGGCGACGAGGGCGTGCCGCCGGCGCTCACCCGCGCGCAGATCCGCACCGTCTTCGGCACCGACGCCGAGCGCGACTACACCACCGCCGAGCTGCTGGCGATGGCGCGCCGCAGCTGGGACGTGTACCACCTGGTCATCATGCAGGGGAGCCACGCCCGCACCTACCCGCAGGTGCTGGACGAGTGGCGCGCGCTGCTCGGCCAGAACGCGATCCCCGTGGACGACTACACGAAGCTGGGCGAGATCATCGTCAGCATCCTGCAGGTGCGGCAGGGGCACGACAAGGACGCCGTGGCCGCCTCGTGGAGCGGCGACACCTCGCTGGTGGTGCGGAGCGCGCTCCGCGGCCTGACCGCCGGCGCGGTCGCGGAGGCGGGGCTCGTCACCCTGTAGCCCCATCTGGACCCGGGGTGCCGGGCGGATCCGTCCGGCACCCGGGCGCTCCACACTGCGTTTTCGGTAGATGATGACGACGCGGGGAGAGATCGTCCTCCCCGCCAACCCGCGAGAGAGCCGGCCATGAAGCACGCCAGCGTGGTGATCGGTGCGAATTTCGGGGATGAAGGAAAGGGGCTGATGACGGATTTCCTCGCCCGCACGTACGGGGGAGATGGAGTCCTGGTCGCCCGGTTCAACGGGGGAGCGCAGGCCGGGCACACTGTCGTGACGGACGACGGCGGCCGCCACGTGTTCAGCCACTTCGGCGCGGGGACGCTGGCCGGCGCCGATACCCTGCTCACCCGGCACTTCATCGCCAACCCCATCATCTTCCAGCGCGAGCGTGGGGAGCTGGAAGCGCTCGGCATCGACCCGCTCGTCTCCGTCGATCCGCGGGCGCTCGTCACCACGCCCTACGACATGCTGATCAACGAGATGGTGGAGACGAGCCGCGGGGCCGCGCGCCACGGCAGCGTGGGCCTCGGCATCAACGAGACGGTCACGCGGAGCGACAGCCGGGGCTTCCGCCTGACCGCCGGCGATGCGCTGAACGGCCCCGCGGCGGTGGAAACGATGCTCCGGCGCATCCGGAAGACGTGGGTGCCCCGGCGCGTCGCCACGCTCGGCATCGAGGCGGAATACCAGCGGCGGCGGGAGATGATCGAAAGCGAAGCGCTGGCCGAGAGCTGGCTCGCGGTTCTGGACAACTTCCTCCAGCGCGCCCACGTCCGCGCCGACACGGAGGTGCTGGGCGAGCACGAGACGGTCGTCTTCGAGGGCGCGCAGGGGCTGGCGCTGGACCAGACGCGCGGCGCGTTTCCGCACGTCACCCGCTCCAACACGGGCGTGCGGAACGTGGCGGAGATGCTGAACGAGCTGCCGCCCGCCGAGTTGCTGGTGACCTACGCCACGCGCGCCTACATGACGCGCCACGGCGCCGGCCCGCTGCAGGGCGAACTCGCGGAGAAGCCGTTCCCCGGCGTGTACGATCTCACGAACGTGCCGCACGCGTTCCAGGGCCGGCTCCGCTACGCCCTGCTGGACGTCGCCGCGCTCCGCGACCGCATCGCCGAGGATTTCCGCGACACGGAGATGCTGGACCGCACGGACGGGCTCCGGATGGCCGTCGCCGTCACCTGCCTGGACCAGCTCCCGGAGGCCGCGGCATGGACGTGCGAGGGCGAAGCCGTGCAAGGCAGCCCGGACGATCTGGTCGACGCGGTGCGATCGCACCTCTCCGCGGAGGTGTTCGCCGCAAGCGGCTCCCGCGCCGCCGACATCGCCGCGGAAATCCCCGTCTGACACCAGACCCGGGGAAGTGTCAGATTTACGGCCGCCGCCAACACTCGTCGGCGGGTCGACGTCGGAAGAGGCCGTTTCGTCCCCACCCACCGCGCTTCATCCCTCCAGCATTGAGATCGCATCACCGATCACGCTACCCTTCAATCGCCAGCGCTGCCCGGAGGGGCGCCATCCGCCCCCCGGGTCGCGCATGCACGGTTCCCGCCCGTCGTCCGAAACCACCATCCTGGAGATACCCCCATGGGCAAGAAGCTGCGCCTGAGCCTGGAACGGTTGGAAGTGGAGAGCTTTTCCGTGCGAACGGAGGAGGAGACCGAAGGGACGGTGGCGGCGTTCGCCACGCGTCGCGACAACGAAACCTGCGGTGGTCCTACCTGCATCGAGGCGAGCAACTGCGTGCAGTTTACCTGCTTCTTCTATCCCTGCTGACGCTCGCCGGGCACACCCGGATCGAACGAAGTGCCCGGCCGCGGAAACCGGAGGGTCTCTTCCCGCCCGATTCGCCCCGGAGGGGCGCGATCCACCCGTCGGTGTCGAGCGAAAACCGGGCGCCTCCCCGCGGAGGCGCCCGGTCTCCATTCATGCGACAGTCCAACCGCGATTTGCTTCCCGGCGAGATCATCCGCCCGCGGCCGGCTCAGCGCGCCTGCCGGATCCCGGGCAGGCAGCCGATGAGCGCGCGGAGGCGGCGTCCATAACGACGGGATACGCATACGCACGATAGACCAGCGGGCGGCCTCGCGCAGTACAGGCAATCAGCGTCTGAGGGTTGCAGGGCGCCGTCGAGACCCCCGACTCTTCGCTTTCCCTGAAACGCCTTCTTCTCCGACGATTTATGTGCCTTGACCGGAGAACCCGGACATCGGTATCGTGGAGCCGAGCCCACCCTCATCACACCCCGACGGCCTTGGCGCACGCCCCGCACCACGCGCGCTGTTCGCGCCGCCACGGGAACACCCACCCCTCTGCTGGGATGTCGCCAGCGCGCACCCCGCATCCGGAGGAGCGATGAAGAAGGGCAGCCCTGGCCGGGCTGATCTGCCCGGAAACGAACGTCCGCTCCGCCCATCCCACTCCGTGCGCCTTCGGCTTCCGAATGCGCATCCACACACAATCCGGAGATGAACGGATGAGAAAGATCCAGCTGGACGTGGAGTCGCTGCGGATCGCCAGCTTCGCGACGCAGGAGACGCCGGACTGGCGCGGGACGGTGCTCGCGCACGACATCACTCAGAACGCGGCGCAGTGCACCACCAAGACCCTCGGGTGCCCCATCACCTGGGGTTGCCCGTACACCACGCCCTGACGCGGGGGCCTGTCCCCCGTCACGAAGGCGCGGATGGACGGCACAAGGTCACAGTGACAAAGGCCCGCCGGGGGACGCATCCCCGGCGGGCCTTCCGTCACCCGTGGGCGAGGCGTAACTCACGTCCCCCCGTACCACTCGTACCCCTTGTCGCTCCAGTATCCGCCGTTGCGCTGGGGCATGAAGACAACTCGGGTTAAATACTTGGTGTTCTTGTAGCCCAGCTTCACCGGCGAGTGCACGCGCGCGGGGGCGCCGTACCACGCGTCCAGGAAGCGGCCCTCGCGCGCGAAGGCGACGAGCGTCTGCGGGTGCATGGCGCTCTCCAGATCCCAGCTCTCGTGGTAGCCGCTGTCGAAGCTCTGGAAGTCGGCGTAGCCCGCGTCCGGCCTGATGCCGGCGAGCCTGGCCAGCTCGCTGACGCGCACGCCGGTGAACTGCGTGGACGCCGTCCACCCCTCCACACAGTAGTGGTTGATGCGCTGCGTGACGTGCGGCAGCTTCGCCAGGTCCTCCAGCGTCAGCCGCAGCGGCCGCGCGACGGCGCCGCCCACCTCCAGCGCCCACTTCCCGCGCACGCGCTCGTCCCACACCGGGTGCGAGCGGGAGATGTAGTACGAGGGCATCCGGCCGGCCACGTTGCGCGCGCTGGCCGCGTGGTCCATCGACGTGTGGCGGAAGAGGAAGCGCTCCACCCCCTCGTTCTCGCGCTCCGCCCAGCGCAGGATCGATTGCGCGCTCCTGGGCCCGCGCGAGTCGCAGGCTTCGGCCAGCAGCGCCGCGGCCGACAGGCCGCCCAGCGCCAGGAATCGCCGCCGGTCCATCATCGCCCCGCCTCCTTTCCGCTCTCCCGCGCATCGGCCGCCGGCTGGTCCGCATCGCCCGCATCCGCACCCGCCGCACGGCGGTCGGCGGCGATGGCGGCCGGCTGTGCATCTCCATCCGCCGCGGGGCGATCGGGCACGGACGGCCCCGCATCTCCATCACCCGGAACGGCGAGCGGGGAGACGGTGGATGCCGCGGGCTTCCGATCTCCATCTTCCAGAACGACGGGCGCTGGGGTGACGGATGGGCGGACGTCTCGATCCCCATCTGCATCCCCCTGAACCACCTTCGGGGCGGGCGCGGGGCGGGCGATGGCGAGCACGGGCTTCGGCCTGCCGCGCAGGAAGGGGCGCGCGTTCAGCGCCTCGGGAGAGCGGGATTCGTCGTAGCGGCCGGTGATCATCGACGGCAGCGACGCCGGGTCGACGGCGAAGACCATGAAGACGTGGCCCAGGCCCAGGAGGACGAGCGTGAGCATCACCAGGAAGTGCCAGTAGCGCGCCCACACGTAGCCGCCGAACAGCCCCGTGAGCGGCGCCAGCTGTACCGGCTTCCAGATGGCCAGCCCGGTGAGCACCGCCAGCACGCCCAGCCACGGCAGCGCGAAGTACACGCCCTTCTGCAGCGCGTTGTGCTTCCCCTGGCGCGGGTGCGTCTTCCGGACGAAGAGATAGAACTTGATCATCTCCCACGCGTCGCGCGGGTCGCCGCGGCGTGGGGCCAGGTCGCGCCACTCGCCGTGCAGCCAGATGAACGCCAGGTAGATGGCCCCGTTCACCGCCAGCACCCACATCATGGCGAAGTGCCAGTTCCGCGCGCCCGCCAGCCACCCGCCGAAGGTGAGCCACCCGGGGATCGCGTGCCCCTCCCACGGCCAGCAGCAGAACGCCTCGCCCTTGCGCGCGAACGCCGGGTACGCGTTGAAGATGCGCAGCCCGCTGCCCACCATGAGGGTGAGCGCGACCACGTTCACCCAGTGCGTGGCGCGCACGATCCAGTGGTGGCGCCTGGTCTCGCGGGGCGCGTCGGGATGCGCGGTGGAATCGTGCATGGAGATGGAGATCGGGGGTGAGATGCCCGGCCGGGTGCGCGGTGGGACGCGCGGATGCGATGCCCGGTCTGATGGCGCCCGCGCCGATGCGGTTACATACGCCGCGGCGCGCTCGATCGGATGTGATCTGAAGGTGCATCCGATGCGATGTGTTTCCAAGCACTTCGGCCCGAGCGACGCGCGGCCGGGACTTCCGCGTGCGTCCGCGGCATCGCGCCCTCTCCGGCCGGCCGAGACCGTCCACCTCTCCCGTACCGGGAGAGGTAGCTCGACGAGATCCGTGCGAACAACGGAGACATCCTGCCCGCCCGGCTGGCCCCTTGATGCCTGACGCCAGCCGCGCGCCCGTTGCCCCGCCCCGGCGCGGCGGCTACCGTTCCCGCGTCCCGCGTGCGGAAGATGGTTCACCCAATGGAGATCGGGGACGGCGGATGGAGGTGTTCACGGAGGAGTGGGCGCGCGCGTGCTGCGAGGCGCTGAACCGCAGCGAGGCGTACCGCGCCTCCGCCGCCACGTGGGAGGGAGCGATCGTGCTGGCGATGTCGGCGGACGGGGCGCAGGGGGTGGAGGCGGACCGCGCGGTGTACATCGACGCGCACCAGGGCGCCTGCCGCGGCGCCCGCGTCGCCACGGAGGAAGAGGGCACCAACGCGCCCTTCGTCTTCCGCGCGGACGCGGCCACGTGGCAGCGCCTCCTCGCCGGCCAGGTCGACCCCGTCGGCGCGGTGATGCAGGGCAAGCTGCGCCTCGTCCGCGGCAACCTCCTCACCCTGGCGAAGTACGCGCAGGCGGCGAAGGACATGGTCACCGCCGCGGCCACGGTAGGCGGCACGTTCGACGGAAATGGAAGTGCGTGAGTGCGCGGGTCCGGTGCGGGACGAGCCCTAGCCGCGTCCGCGCTGAGTTCCCCCCTTTCTCCCGCGGAGCGGGGGAGAGGGGCCGGGGGAGGGGGCCAGCCAGGCGGGCAAGATGCCTCTTCCCAGCACGGATACGTCAGGCAAACGCACTCACGCACTTCCGCACTCACGCACTCACGCACTTCCACACGTGCCGTCCACTCTCGCACCTTCGACCGAGGAAACCGTGTGAAGCGCCGCGACCTGCTGCGTATGCCGCTGAACGCGGCGCTCGAAGGCGTGGCCCCCGCCATGGAGCGCGGGATGCGCCCGCCGCCCGGCTCCTCGCCGGGAATGCTGGAGTCCATGCCCGGCGCCGTGGCCCCGCGCGTGACCGTGTTCGCCTTCGGCCCGCACGAGATCACCGAGTTCACGGCCGACGACCTGCACGCGCTGCCCAGGCTCCGCGGCAAGTTTCCCGTCGTGTGGGTGAACGTGGACGGGGTGGCGCACGCCGGGACGGTGCAGACCATCGGCGAGGGGTTCTGCCTGCACCGGCTGGCGCTGGAAGACGTGATGCACGTCACCCAGCGGCCCAAGGTGGAGGCGTACGACGGGCACCTGTTCATCGTGGTGAAGATGGCCCGGCGGGACCCCAGGCTGGACCTGGAGCAGGTCGGCATCTTCCTGGGCCCGGACTTCGTCGTCACCTTCCAGGAGCACCCCGGCGACGTCTTCGGCGAGGTGCGCGAGCGGCTGCGCGCCGGGCACGCCAAGATCCGCGCCTGCGGGGCCGACTACCTGGCGTACGCGCTGCTCGACGCCATCATCGACAACTACTTTCCCGTGGTGGAGGAGTACGTCGACGAGCTGGAGGCGCTGGAAGACGACATCGTGACGCGGCCCACGCACGCCTGCATCCACCGCCTGCACGACATCAAGCGCGAGCTGATGGCGCTCCGGCGCGCCATCTGGCCCATGCGCGAGGCGCTGAACGTGCTGGTGCGCGACCCCGGCGAGCTGGTGCGCGAGGACACGATGGTGTACCTGCGCGACTGCCAGGACCACGCCTTCCAGATCCTGGATCTGGTGGAGAACTTCCGCGAGGTGGCGGGTTCGCTCACCGACCTGTACATCAGCACGGTGGGCAACCGCACCAACGACATCATGAAGGTGCTCACCATCTTCGCGGCCATCTTCATCCCCCTGAGCTTCATCACCGGCATCTACGGGATGAACCTCCAGCACCCGGACCATGCGTGGTACTGGGCCTGGCCGTTCGTGTCGGGGGTGATGGTGATGATGGCGCTGGGCCTGCTCTACTTCTTCTACCGCCGCGGCTGGATCGGAGACCGGGGATGAACAAATCAGCGTCCGACGCGAAGCGCGACCGGGTTCTGGACGTGCTCCGCAAGAATCGCGAAGACCTGAAGAGCTACGGCGCAACTTCGATCTCCGTTTTCGGCTCGGTTGCTCGTGGAGAGGCGGGACCGGGGAGCGACGTGGACCTTCTCGTCGAGGTGGACGACCGGATGACGTTGTTCCGCCTCTCCCGGCTGAAGAACCATCTCCAGGAGCTGCTGGGACTCCCGGTGGACCTGGTGACGCCGGGTGCCCTCCGCCCCCACATGCGCGAGACCATTCTCGCGGAGGCGATCCGTGCGGCCTAGCAGAACGTGGCAGCAGCGACTCCAGGACATCATCGCCTCTGCGGAGTTCATCCTGGGGATGATGCGTGGTCGCGGCGAAGAAGCTCTAGCGGCGGACCGCAGTCTCCGAGACGCGGTGCTGTACAACTTCGTGGTCATCGGTGAGGCGGCCCGGTCCGTTCCGAAAGAAGTCGAGACGCGCCACAGCGTGGTGCCGTGGAAAGACATGCGTGACATGCGGAACTGGGTCGCGCACGGTTATCACGGAGTTGATCTGGAGATCGTAGCGCGTACCATCCGCGAAGACCTCCCCGACCTCATCGAAAATCTCACCCGGATTCTTACCATCGATTCCGGAGGAGAAGCCGGGCTGGCGAATGCCCGGGAGTGACCGAAGCACCGGGATTGTCGGCGAAACCGACCTCGCCTTCTCCCCAGCCAGCATCGCCGACGAGGAGGTGCTGGCGGAGCTGATGCGCGAGTTCTACGTGCACGAGGGGCTCGACTTCGAGCGGGCGCGGGCGCGCGAGGCGTTCCGCACGCTGGTGGCGGACCCGGCGCTCGGGCGCGTCTGGCTCTTCCGCGTGGGCGGCGACGTCGTCGGCTACGCGGCGGTGACGGTGTGCTATTCGCTGGAGTTCGCCGGGCGGTACGCGCTGGTCGACGAGCTGTACGTGCGCGAGGGATGGCGCGGGCGCGGAATCGGCGCGCGGGCGCTGGAGCTGGCGGCCGAGGCGTGCCGCGAGCTGGGCGTGGCCGCCGTGCGGCTGGAGGTGGACACCTGGAACACGCGGGCGATGGCGCTCTACCGGCGCCTAGGATTCGAGCTGCAGGAGCGGTACATGATGAGCCGGTGGATCGCGTGACGGAGGATTTCGGACGCTTGCTCCCCCGCGTGCGCGTGGCGCCGCCGGGGCCGGAGTCGCGGCGGCTGGCGGCCGAGCTGGCGCGGGTGGAATCGCCCAACGTCACGTACCTGGGCGACGACTTCCCCGTCTTCTGGGACGAGGCGAGGGGCGCGAACGTGCGCGATGTGGACGGCAACGTCTACGTGGACCTGACCGCCGCCTTCGCCGTCGCCGGGCCGGGGCACGCGCACCCGCGCATCGTGGCCGCCGTGCAGGCGCAGGCCGAAAAGCTGATGCACGGCATGGGCGACGTGCATCCCCCCGCCATCAAGGTCGACCTCCTCCGCGCGCTGGCCGGGGTCGCGCCGGGGGGGCTGAGCCGCGCCGTCCTCGCCAGCTCCGGCGCCGAGGCCGTCGAGGCCGCGCTGAAGACGGCGGCGATCGCCACGGGAAAGCCGCGCGTGCTCGCCTTCCACGGCTCGTACCACGGCCTCACCTACGGCGCGCTGGCCGCCAGCGGCCGCGAGGACTTCCGCGCGCCGTTCGCCTCGCAGCTCCCCCGCATCGCCGCGTTCGCGCCGTACCCGTACGCCTACCGCTCCCCGTTCGGCCGCGACGCGCGGGAGGTGGGCGATGCGACGCTGCGCTACGTCGAATACCTCCTCGATACACCGGGCACCGCGACGGAGGGCATCGGCGCCATCCTGGTCGAGCCGGTCCAGGGCCGCGGCGGCGACGTGGTGCCGCCGGACGGCTTCCTTCCCGGCCTGCGCCGCATCTGCGACCAGCGCGGGCTGCTGCTGATCTTCGACGAGATCTACACCGGCTTCGGGCGCACCGGGCGCTGGTTCGCGGGCGAGCACTGGGGCGTCACCCCCGACATCCTCTGCGTGGGCAAGGGGATGACGGGGGGGATGCCGTTCGCCGCGTGCATCGGCACCGGCGCGGTGATGGAGGCGTGGCCCAAGTCGAAGGGCGAGGCGATCCACACCTCCACCTTCCTCGGCCATCCGCTCGGCTGCGCGGCCGCGCTCGCCTCCATCTCCGTGCTGCGCGACGAGCGGCTGGTGGAGCGGTCGGCGGAGCTGGGCGCGCGCATCCTCTCACGACTCGGGGAGATGACGGAAGATCACCCCCGCGTTGGCGAGGTGCGCGGATTGGGGATGATGATCGGAATCGAGCTCGTCCGCGACCGGGAGACGCGCGAGCCCGCGCCGGAGCTCGCCGGCCGCATCGTGATCGAGACACTGCGCCGCGGGATCCTGACGCTGGGCGGCGGCATCCACGGCAACGTGCTCTCCCTCTCCCCGCCCTTCGTCCTCACCGACGAGCAGGCCGACGCCGCGCTCGCGACCCTGCGGGACGTGCTCGAACAGCTCTGACCAACGATGGGTTTTCATCGTCCGAAAACCGAAAGGGCCCTCTCGCGTGAGAAGGCCCTTCGTACTTCCGTACTTCCGTACTTCGGTTCAGTCCTGCCGCGACCGCGGCGGCTGTCCCCCGCCCGCAGCCTGCATCAGCCGTCCCTGCAGCTCGCGGCCGCGGGCGAGCAGGCGGTCGGTCTCCGGCTCCATCTGCAGCATCCGCGCGTGGAGGCGCTGCTCCAGCGCCGCCGAGCGCTGCGCGATGGCGGGCTGGCGCATCACCGCCTGCTGCGCGCGCATGAAGCGCTGCTGGATGGGCACCAGCTCGGCGTTCAGCTGCTGCACCCGGGCGCGGTCGCCGCGCTGCACCGCGTCGGCGGCCTCGGCCTGCATGCTCTCCACGCGGCGGGCCAGCGCGTCCAGCCCGGGGTCGGCGCGCTGCAGGGCCGCCTTCACGTCGCGGAAGAGCGCTTCCTGCTCGCCGCGTAGCTGCGCGTCCTGCATCACGCGGTTGTGCGCCGCCTGCAGCCGCCCCTGGATCTGCTGCAGCTCGGCCATCCATGCCCGCGCGTTGGCGGTGGCGGACGTCTGCGGCGTGGCGCGCGCGGCCACCGGCCGCGGGGTCTGCGCCGCGAGCGCCGCGGGAACCATCAGGGCGGCGAACACCGCCGCCCGCGAGAATCGGTGGGTCAAAACGGATCTCTCTCCCAGGTGTGGAGCCGCCGCCGGGGCGGGCCGGATAACCGCGGCGCCGCGTCCAGCCTGTGGACGCGGCGCCTGTACAACCCCGCAGCGCTCCCGGTGTTTCACCAACTCCGGCCCGGAACGCCCGTCTACGCCCCCGCTCCCGTGGTGTCCGCGGGCGGCGGAGTCGTCCCGCCCGAGGTGCCGCCCGACGACCCCGAGGAGCCCGACGACGACCCCGACGTCCCGTCGCCCGCGTTGCCGGACGACGTGCCGCCCACCGGGTCGCCCAGCACCCGCGGCTGCGTGCGCGTGCGCCCGCCGGCCCCGTCGCGGCCGCCGTCCGAGGCCACCGGCGGCGCGTCGCCGATCACCGGCGGCGGCGCGGTCGGACGGACGCGCGTCCGCCCGGTCGTGCGCGTCCCCGCGCCCGCGCCGGCGACGGGCGGAGTGGCGTACGGGTCCTCCACGCTCCCCGGCAAGGGCGTCACCGGCGGGGCGCCGGCGGCCTCGCGGCGGCGCTTCTCCTCCAGCTCGGGCCAGTACACGCCGCGCTGCTCCAGGTCGCTCATCCCCGCCGAGTCCTGGTAGGCCCAGGCGCCCTGCTCCGGGTCCTGCCAGGCCGTGTCCGACGGATACGGCGCGGCGGGGAAGCAGTTCTGCCGCACCGGCGCGGAGTGGATGAAGTACTCGGTGTACGCCTGCCCGCTCCCCGGGCACGAGGCGTCCATCGCCATCCCGGTGCGGCGGTCCACCTGCTCGCTGATGACTCCGCCGGGCATGGGCCACGCGGCCGGCATCCGGCGCGACTGGTAGATGCGCGACATGATGCGCGCCCACACCGGCGCCGCGATGGTGCCGCCGCTGGCCTGGGGCACGATGGTCACCGGGCGGTCGAAGCCGAACCACACCGCGCCCACCAGGTCCGGCGTGTACCCCACGAACCAGACGTCGGTGGCGCCGTTGGTGGTCCCCGTCTTTCCCGCCGCGGGGCCGCGGAAGCCGGCGGCGCGCACGGGCGCCGCCGTCCCGCGGTCCACCACGTCGCGCAGCATGGAGGTCAGCACGAACGCCTCCTCCGCCTGGATCACGCGGTGCGCCTCGGCGTCCTCGTGCTGCCACACCACGTTCCCCTCCTGGTCCTCCACGCGGCGAATCACGTGCGGCGCCACCAGCGAGCCGCCGTTGTCGAACGCCGCGAAGGCGCGCACCAGCTCGATGGGCCGCACCTCGGCCGCGCCCAGCGCCGTGGAGGGCATGGTGGAGATGGGCGTGCTGATCCCCAGGTCGCGCGCGGTGCGCACCACGTCGTCCATCCCCACCTGCTGCGCCACCTGCACGGTCACCGTGTTCTTGGACTGCGTCAGCGCGTCGCGCAGCGTCATGGGCCCCGCGTACGAGCCGGTGTAGTTGCGCGGCGACCAGACGCGGTTGCGCGAAAGCTGGATCTGGATGGGCTTGTCCTCGAAGATCTGGCTGGCGGGGATCCCCTCCTCCAGCGCCGTCAGGTACACGAACGGCTTGAAGGCCGAGCCCGGCTGCCGCACCGCCTGGAACACGCGGTCGAACTTGCTGTCGTCGTAGTCGCGCCCGCCCACCAGCGCGTGGATCTCGCCCGTCCTGGCATCCATCACGATCGCGGTTCCCTGCAGGTACGGCGTCTGCCCGTCCTCCGTCGTCCCCTTGGTCTTCGCGTAGGTGTCGTGGCGGAAGGCGCCGAACGCGCCGGACTCGATGGCCACCGCCTGCCGCCCCACCTCCTCCTCGGCCGCCTTCTGGGCCACGGGGTCGTAGCTGGTGAACACGCGCAGCCCCGAGGTGTTGTCCACCCCGCCCAGCGCGTCTTCCAGCTCGCGCCGCACCCGCTCCACGAACCAGGCCCCGGCAATGCGCGGCCCCGCGCGCCCCTGCCGGGCCAGCCGCAGCGGCTCGCGGGTGGCGGCGTCGGCGTCGGCCTGCGAGACGTAGCCGGCCTTCGCCATCTCGTGCAGCACCAGGTTGCGCCGCCGCAGGGCCGCCTCGCGGTTCTCGCGCGGGTTGATCTTGCTGGGCGACACGGGAAGCCCGCCCAGCGTGGCCGCCTCGGCCAGCGTGAGGCGCGACGCCGGCTTGCCGAAGTACTCGCGCGAGGCCGCGTCCACCCCGTACGTCCCCTCGCCCAGGTAGATGTGGTTGAGGTACAGCTCCAGGATCTTGTCCTTGGGGAAGGCCCGCTCGATCTGCCGGGCCACGCGGATCTCCAGCACCTTGCGGCGCAGCGACCGCTCCTGGTACGGCAGCGCGCGGGGGAACAGGTTGCGCGCCAGCTGCATGGTGATGGTGCTGCCGCCCTCCGACACGCCGCCGGTCTTCACGTTCTTGAACAGCGCGCCGCCGAAGCGCTTCCAGTCCACGCCGCCGTGGTCGTAGAAGCGGCGGTCCTCCACGGCCATGAAGGCCTTGGGCAGGAAGCCGGGCATGGAGTCCAGCGGCAGCACGCGCCGGTCGATCCCCAGGGTGCCGAAGGGGCGGCCGGCGATGTCCATGAGCTGGGAGCCCTCGGACTGATAGCGTTCCAGCTCGGACACGGGCGCGCATCCGCCCATCCCGCACGGCGCGAACCACAGCCAGCCGAAGCCGGCCAGCGCCAGCACGGAAACGGCGAGGAGCGCGATGGTGAGCTTGCGTTTCATGGATCTGCTCGTGGGTCGCAGGGTGCAACACCTGTAGTGCGCGTTCCGTGCCGGAGTGTGTAAGCTCTGTACAGGGAGAAGATTAGGAGTGCGGAAGTGCGGAAGTGCGGAAGTGCGAGGGTGCGTGAGTGCTGAGTGCTGAGTGCTGAGGGCTGAGGGCTGAGTGCTCGGGGCATTATCGGGGGATGTGGATCCGGCCACACGATTACCCTCGACGCGCACGAATCCTCGGAAGCACGGATGTGAAGTCCGCGAAGGCGTCGCGAAGGCGGACTGTGTGCAGTTGTAGCCGCGAGTTCACTCGCATTTTCGCGCCAGAACATCCGCGCCACACATACACCGAGCCCCGCACCTCGATCGAGGCGCGGGGCTCGTCTTACCCGCGGCCACTACTCAGCCTGGCACTCGCGCTTATGCTGGAGCGCGAGTCCGCGAAGGCGGACTTTGGGCAGTTGTTGCCGCGAATTCATTCGCCCTTGCCCCAGCCTCGGCACCCCCTGGAAGTGGCACTCGGCACTCGGCACTCGGCACTCGGCACTCAGCACTCAGCACTCAGCACTCAGCACTCACGCACTTCCGCACTTCCGCGCTACGGCCGCTTCCGCTTCCCATCCTCCTGCGCCGGCGCGGGCGCGGCGCCCTGCGGCTGCACGAAGTCCTCGGGGCGCGGGACGCGCTTCTGTCCGGGGAACACCGGGCGCCCCGGCAGCTCCGGCGTGGGGTCCACGAACTGCGGCTCGGCGGCGCGCGGCGCCGGGCAGCTGGGCTCCGGCGCGTACCGCGCCGCGAAGTAGTCGATCACCCCGCCCCACGGGCAGTCGGCCGACAGCACCCGCCCCCCCGCCATCCGCCGCGCCACCACCGACTCCGGCCGCTTCCACGGCTGCGGCGCGGGGCGGCCCAGGTAGTAGCGCCGCATTACCTTGGCCCACACCGGCACCGCCAGCACGCCGCCGGTGGCCCCGGCCACGATCGTCTGCGGGTTGTCCAGCCCGATCCACACCCCCGCCAGCAGCTCGGGGGTGAAGCCCACGAACCACAGGTCGGTGTTGTCGTTCGTGGTCCCCGTCTTCCCCGCGGCGGGGATGTCGTAGTTCAGCCCGCCCACCGCCGGGTCGCGCGCCGGGTACCCGGTGCCGTGGTCCACCACGTCGCGCATCATGTCCGTCATCAGCCAGGCGACAGCAGGATCGACCGTCGGCTCCGGGTACTGCGGCGGCTGCCAGAGGAGGCGCCCCTGGTGGTCCAGCACCTTCACCACGTACTGCGGGGGGACGCGGTATCCCCCGTTGCCGAAGGTGGCGTACGCGGCGATCAGGTCGATGGGGTACACCGCCGCCGAGCCGATGTAGACCGACGGATATCCGGGGATCCGCGTGCCGATCCCCGCGCGCGCGGCCATGCTCCGCACCGCGTCGATCCCCACCTCGCGCCCCAGGCGGATGGCCACCATGTTCTTGGAGAACTTCAGCCCCGTGCGCATGGGGATGTAGCCGCTGTAGCGCCCGTCGTAGTTCTTCGGGTTCCAGTACGTCCCGTCGCCGGTGGGAATGGAGATGGGCTCGTCGGCCACCTCGTACTGCGGGCTGCGGCCGTGCTCCAGCGCCGCCGCGTACACGAACGGCTTGAAGCTGCTCCCCGGCTGCCGCAGCGCCTGCGTGGCCCGGTTGAACTGGCTCTGGCTGAAGTCGCGCCCGCCCACCAGCGCGCGCACCACGCCCGTCCCCGGGTCCATCACCACGACCACGCCCTGCAGGTACGGGGTGAAGCGCACCGGCTCGCCCGGCTTGATCTGCGAGGTGAACTTCTCGTAGGTGGGGTGGCTGTATCCCCCGTACTCGCCGTGCTCCACCGCGCGCAGCTGCTGCTCCAGCGCCTGCTCGGCGGTCTGCTGCAGCACGGGGTCGATTCCCGTGTAGATCTTCAGCCCGCCGGTGTACAGCAGCTCGCCGAAGCGCGCCTCCAGCTCGCGGCGCACCGCCTCCACGAAGTACGGCGCGCGGATGGCCCCCTTGGGCGGCGGAAGCACCAGCGGCTCGGCCTTCGCGCGCTCCGCCTGCTCGGACGTGATGACGCCCGCCTCGGCCATCTTCTCCAGCACCCGGTCGCGGCGGCGCTGGGCGCGGTCGGGGTGCTCGCGCGGGTTGTACGCGCTGGGCGCCTGCGGGAGGCCGGCGATGGTGGCCGCCTCGGAGATGGAGAGCTGCGACGCGGGCTTGTTGAAGTACGTCCGCGCGGCCGCCTCCACCCCGTACGCGCCGGCGCCCAGGTAGATGTGGTTGATGTACAGCTCGAGGATGCGCTCCTTGCTGAGCGTGCGCTCCATCTCCAGCGCCAGCCGCACCTCGGCCAGCTTGCGGCGCACGCTCTTCTCGTTGGGCGGCAGCTGCTGCGGGAACATGTTGCGGGCCAGCTGCATGGTGATGGTGCTGCCGCCCGTGCTGCCGAACCCGCCGATCACGTTGTCGCGGATGGCGCCCAGCACACGCACCGGGTCCACCCCCTCGTGGTGGAAGAAGCGCGCGTCCTCGATGGCCACGAAGGCCAGCGGCACGTAGCGCGGCAGCGTGCGGATGCTCACCAGCGTGCGCCGCTCGCGGTAGAACGAGCCCAGCTGCCCGCCGCGCGCGTCCAGCACCACGCTGGCCTGCCGCGGCGCGAAGTCCTGCACCTGCTCGGCGGTGGGGCAGGTGCCGCTGCAGGCGCGCGTCCACGCCGCGGCCGCCGCGCCGGTGGTGCAGCTGGCCAGGCTCACCAGCCCCAGCCCGATCACGATCCTGCGCTCGCCGCGGTCGCGCCACGCCTCCTTCAGGCGCCGCCACGCGCGGTCCGCGCGCCCGCGCCACAGGTCCGTATCGATCCGCTTCCAGGTCACCGCCATCGCTTCGAGCCCGCTTGGGTTGGGACGAACGGAGGTCCGCCGTAGCTCCGGTCTGCGTTGAAGCGTATATAGATACACCCCGCGCGCCCGCCGTGCCACGTTTGCTGCGCGCTTCGCCGGCCCCAGAAGCCCCGGAGGTTTCCATGCGCACCGTCACCTACGGCGCCGCCTGCAGCCTGGACCACTTCATCGCGCGCGACGACGGCGCGGTCGACTGGCTGCGCTGGAGCGACGACGTGAGCGCCATCATGTCCGCGTACTGGGCCACCGTCGACACGGTGCTGATGGGGCGGAAGACGTACGAGGCCGCGGTCGCCAACGGCTCTGCGGGATCCAGTCCGGGGGTGAAGGGATACGTCTTCTCCCGGACGATGACCGTGCGGCCCCTCGGCGGGGTGGAGCTCGTCACCGGCGACGCCGCCCCGTTCGTGCGCGAGCTGAAGTCGCTCCCCGGAAAGGGGATCTGCGTGATGGGCGGCGGCGACCTGGCGCGCTCGCTCTTCGAGGCCGACCTGATCGACGAGGTGGGCGCGAACGTTCACCCGGTTCTCCTCGGCTCCGGCATCCCCCTCTTCCGCCCCTTCGGCCGCCAGCTCGACCTGGAGCTGCTGGAGAACCGCGCGATCGGCGGCGGCTGCGTGTACCTGCTTTACCGCGTGAAACGCTGAACCCTCCCCCGCGCTGTGTTCCCCCCTTTCTCCCGCGCAGCGGAGGAGAGGGGGCCAGCCAGGCGGGCAAGGTGCCTCTTCGAAGCCGGGATATCGGAAAGCTGGATGGATGCTGGAGTAACGCGGGGGATATCCGCCCCCGCGCGGAGTCACGCACTCTCGCACTTTCGCACTCTCGCACCTGGGGTTCCCGTGGAGCGTTACGACCTGGCGGTGATCGGCGGGGGAACGGCGGGGCTGGTGTCGGCGGCGGTCTCGGCGGGGATCGGGGCGCGGACGGCGCTGGTGGAGCAGCACCGGCTCGGCGGCGAGTGCCTGTGGACGGGGTGCGTGCCGTCCAAGGCCATCATCCGCTCCGCCGCCGTCCTCCACACCCTCCGCCGCGCCGCCGACTTCGGCATCGAGGTGGACGGCGGCCGCGCCGACTTCCGGCGGGTGATGGAGCGCGTGCACGCCGTCATCCGCCAGATCGAGCCGCACGACTCGCCGGAGCGCTTCCGCGGCATGGGCGTGGACGTGGTCGAGGGCCGCGCGCGCTTCGTCTCCCCCGGGGAAGCCGAGGTCGGCGGCCGCCGCATCCGCTCGAAGCGCTGGATCCTGGCGACCGGCTCGCGCACCGCCATCCCCCAAATCGCCGGACTGGAGGAGGCGGGATACCTCACGCACGAGACGCTGTGGGATCTCCGCGCGCTCCCGGAATCCATGCTCGTCCTCGGCGCGGGGCCGATCGGAATCGAGATGGCGCAGGCGTTCGCGCGGCTGGGCTCGCGCGTGACGGTGGTCAGCGCGGCGGAGCAGGTGCTGCACCGCGAGGACCCCGAGATCGCCGCCGTCCTCCGCCGCCAGCTGGAGCGCGAGGGGATCACCCTCCACCTCGGCACCCGGGCGACGGCGGTGCGCGTCGAGGACGGGCAGAAGGTGATCACCATCCGTACGAAGACGGGGGAGATGGAGATCCGCGCGGCCGTGATCCTCGTCGCCACCGGCCGCAAGCCGAACGTGGAGGAGATGGGGCTGGACGCGATCGGCGTGGAATCGACTGACAAGGGCGTGACGGTGGATGCCGCTCTGCGCACCTCCGCGTCCAACGTGTGGGCGGCGGGCGACGTGGCCGGGCCGTACCGCTTCACCCACGTGGCCGACTACCAGGCCCGCATCGCCGCGCCGAACGCGCTCTTCCCGCTGCGCCGGAAGGTGGACTACCGCGTGGTCCCCTGGTGCACCTACACCGAGCCCGAGGTCGCCCGCGTGGGCCTCACCGAAGCCGAGGCGCGCGACGAGTGGGGCGACAAGGCGGGCGTCTTCCGCTACGGGCACGATTCGCTGGACCGCGCCCTCTGCGACGGCGAGCCGGAGGGGCTCACCAAGCTCGTGCTCGATCCGAAAGGACGCATCGCCGGCGCGCACGTCGTCGGGCCGCGCGCGGGGGAGACCATCCACGAGGCCGTCCTCGCCGTCCGGCATCGCCTGAAGCTGTCGGACCTTTCGGGGATGATCCACATCTACCCCACCTACCCCGAATCACTGAAGCGCGCCGCCGACGCCTTCCTCCGCGCGAAGTATTCGGGCGGCCTCGCGCGCCGCGTCGCGGATCTGGCCGTGCGCTGGCTGGTGTGACGGAGATGCGAATCTAACCCATTGCGGGAACGCGATTTGCACTCTCCGCAAGCAACCGCCAATTCAGGCGGCATCGCACTGGGAGGGACGATCATGGACCGCAACGACAGCAACCCCGGCATGGTGGAGCGCGAGATGGACGAGACGCCCATGCGCGGCGACTCCAGCGAGCGCGAGGAGATGAGCGGCTCGCCCTCGGAGCGCGACCACCTGCAGCGCGACGGCCAGGTGGAGCGCGAGGGGATGCAGGGCGACGGCCAGGAGCGCGACGCCATGCGCGGCAGCGAGATGGAGCGCGACGGCATGGGCGGGATGGAGGGCTCGCGCCACGGCCGCATGGCCAGCGACGACATGGAGGGCAGCTCCAGCCGCAGCCTGGGCGACGGGGCGATGGAGGGGATGTCGTCGTCCGACCGCGAGAGCATGCAGGGCGCGGCGGGGATGCAGGGCGACATGGGCACGCCGTCGGACAGCCTGGGCGCCGGGAACACGAACGCGAACGACGCCCAGATGCGGTCCAGCGGCCGCGAGGGCGGCTACGGCTACGACCGCCCGGCCGACGTCGAGGGCACGCGCGACACCATGGAGGGCTCGTCGCGCGACACCGGCCAGGGCACCGACCGCGAGCGCCCCATCGACGGGAGCGACCGCGGCACCGGCACCACCACGGCTCGCGACTGGTAAACCTCCGCCCAGCCGTGAGACTGCCCCGGCCGGGTTCGCCCGGCCGGGGCTTTCTTGTGCGTCGATCGCGCGATCCGATGGTTCGGGTGCGCGAAAATGCGGCTGAAGCCGCGGCTACAAAGGCACGCAGTCCGCCTTCGCGGACTTCACATTCGTGTGGCCCCCACATCCCCTCGGATCCGCGATGATGCCGCGGCCGCAGTCCCGCAGGGACTTTGTGCAGTTGTTGCCCGCGAATTTATTCGCCGGGGTGGAGATTGCCGGAGCGCACTCACCCATCTGTCGCAAACAAGAATCTTGACATTGTCTCCGCTCGCGAGCATGAGTTGAATGCTCAACCAAGTCCTTCATCTCCATCTCCCCACCCGCACCTCGTCTCCCGTGATCCGGACCGCAGCCATCACCGGCGCGCTGGCGCTGGCGCTCGTTCCCGCCGCGGGCGCGGGGCAGAACGCGCAGGGACCGCAGCCGTCGCCCCGCCCGACCCCCGCCGGCGCGTTCGTCGTCGAGCAGAGCGTCACCGTCCCCGGCACCCCCGCCAAAGCCTTTGCGGCCATCACCGGCGACGTGCTCCCGTGGTGGGACCATCACCTCTTCGCCAATCCCCGGCGGATGTACCTGGAGCCGCGGGTGGGCGGGTGCTTCTGCGAGGTCGCGGACAGCCTGGGCGGGAACGCGGTGCGCCACGCGGTGGTCACCGTGGTCGACCGCCCGAACACGCTGCGCTACGAGGGACCGCTGGGGCTCACGGGGATGGCGGTGAGCGCCGTCACCACGTACACCTTCGCGGCGCGCGGCGACAGCACGGTGGTGAAGGTGGAGTTCCACGCCGCGGGCGAGCTGCCGCCGGGGCTGGACGCGGCGGTGGACGGCGTGTGGCGCCACTTCCTGGCGGAGCGCTTCAAGCCCTGGTACGAGCGCACCCGCGGCCGGCGCTGAGCCCGATGCACGCGCAGGACACCCGCGAGCGGCTGCTGGACGCGGCGATGCGGCTGTTCTGGGAGAAGGGGTACAACTCCACCAGCATCGCCGACGTGCTGCAGGCGGCGCGCGCCAACGCGGGAAGCCTGTACCACTTCTTTCCCACCAAGCAGGACCTGCTGGTGGCGGTGCTCACCCGCTTCCGCGACGGCATCCATCCCATGCTGCTGGACCCGGCGTGGGAGGGCGTGGCGGACCCGCTGGAGCGGATCTTCGCGCTGCTCGCACGCTACCGGCAGGCGCTGGTGGACACCGACTGCTTCTACGGGTGCCCCATCGGCAGCCTCGCGCTGGAGCTGCACGAGCCCGACCCGCCCGTGCGCGAGCTGCTGGCCGCCAACTTCGGCGCCTGGACCGCCGCCGTCGAAGGGTGCCTGGACGACGCGGCGGACCGGCTGGCGGGCGACGTGGACCGCCGCGCGCTGGCGCAGTTCATTCTCACCACCATGGAAGGCGCGGTGATGCAGGCGCGCACCCACCGCAGCCTGGAGCCGTACGACGCCTGCATCGGCCAGCTCCGCCGCTACATCGCCACCCTGCAGTCCCCCTGACCCACCCCCTCGCACTGGAGATCGCACCATGTCCACCCCGAACAACCGCGCGCTCGCCGAGGCCACCGCCGCCGGCACCGTCCTGCAGCTCACGATGGTGATCCTGGGCCACTGGGCGCCCGTCATCGCCAGCCTCTTCGCGGTGCTGGGGATGGCAATCTCGCTGGTGGCCGGCGCCCTCTACGCGCGGATGGCGCGCCCGGGGATCGGCCAGGGCGCCGTCGGCGGCGCGGTCGCGGGCGGCGTCTGCGCGCTGATCGGCATCGCCGTCTCCTTCGCGCTGGGCGACGTGCCCGCCGTGGTGCTGGCGTTCGGCACGGTCAGCTCGGCCGTCACCGGCGCCATCGGCGGCGCCGCGGTAGCCGCCCTCACCCGCCGCCCCGCGACGAACAGCTGACAATCGGGAGAGCTTCTTCGACGCCACGGCCCAAGACGTCATCCTGAGGCCGGCCACACGGCAACCCGTTCCCGTGCAATAGGTTGCAGGCCGAAGGATCCATAGCCGGCCGAGCACGTGACTCGGGGCATCGCACCGAGCCTTCCGTCGATCGACAACGCGAGGAGGCATCGGCGCGGCGCTCGGAGTGACGTGTGGCCTACGTTATAGATCCTTCGGCCTGCTGATTCTGGCGAGGGATAAGTGACTGTGTGGCCGGCCTCAGGATGACGTCTTTTTCGTTGGTGCGAGGATTAGCCAGGTGAGAATCGCACAAGAAGAAGCAGAGCAGCGCACCCTCCGCTGCTCTGCTTCTCTGCGTGCAACCCTGATGTTGTCCGGCCCTACGGATGCGCGGTGAGGGAGATGCGGAGCGTGCGCTTGGCGCCCGGCATGATGTTGTTGTTCCCCTGGCTCGTGGCGTAGTACCTCTTGTCGAACAGGTTCTCCACGTTCACCTGCGCGCCCAGCGCGGGGTTGATGCGCACGAACAGCGCGCCGTCGGCCCGCGTGAAGCCGGGCAGCGTCACCGTGTTGTCGATCGCCGCGAACATGTCGCTCTGCCGCACGACGCCCAGGCCCAGCCCCAGCGCCGGCATCACCTGCACGCGGTTCCACAGCGACACCGTCTGGTGCGGCACCAGGGGAACGCGCGCGCCCGCCTTCGCCGCGCTGGTGGCGCTCACGATCCGCGCGTTCTGCGACGCGAACCCGCCCACGATCTGCCAGTTCCGCGTGACGTTCCCCGCGGCGCCCAGCTCGAAGCCGGTGGTCCGCTGCGCGCCCGTCTGCACGATCCGCGACGGGTCCGCCGGGTCCGGCGCCGAGGTGTTGGTGCGGTCCAGCCGGTACACGGCCGCGGTGAGCGCCAGGTTCGGCCGCACGTCCCACTTCGCCCCCACCTCGCGGTTGGCGAAGCGCTCCGGCTCCAGCGTCTCGGTCGTGGCCGTCAGCGAGCTGAACTGGTCGCCGCTGCTGGGGAGGTAGGAGATGCTCCAGCTCCCGTACAGCGACGCCGTCCGCACCGGCTTCAGCACCAGCCCCGCGCGCGGCGACCACAGCTCGTCGCGGCGGCCCAGCTCGTCTCCATTCCGGTTGTTGCGGTAATCCACGTCGAAGCGGTCGAAGCGGAGCCCGCCCACCGCCTGCAGCCAGGGCGTGAGCTCCGCCTGCTCCTGCAGGTACACGCCGGCGACGGTCGCGATCGTACGGTTGTCCGCGTCCGTCGCGCTCTGCCGGAAGGTGATGGGCGTGGTGACCGTGGGATCGCCGAAGGGGACGGAGAAGGAGGTCAACGCGTCGTTGTAGTAGCCGGTGTTGCGCACCTGCGCCGTGCGCTGGCGGCTGACCTCCGCGCCCAGCAGCACCGTGTGCTTCACGCCACCGGTGGGCGCCACGGCGATGAGGTCCGTCTGGTTGAACCAGTTGCGGCGGCCGATCGCGTGGTTGTACGCGCTCAGCGCCACCTGGCTGGCGTCCGCGTTCACCGCGCCGGGATAGCTGTTCTGGTAGAACTTGTCGTAGTCGGCGAAGCGCGAGCGGTTGCGCAGGGTGATGGCGCCCGCCGTGTGCTCCACCGACGCCGTCGCCGCGTGCACCCGCATCCGCGCGTGCGAGATGTCGGGGTTGCCGAAGAAGGTGGTGATGTCGGTCTCCGCCGGGCGCCCCTGGAACGAGGGGATGCCGCGGTCCACGTTGCGGCGGTCGCTGAACAGCTCGTAGCCCGCGCGGACGGTGGTGTTGCCGAGGCCGATCGCCAGCGTGGGATTGATGCCGTAACGCTGGAGATCCGCCCGGTCGCGGAAGCCGCCGGAGTTCTCGTACATCCCGTTGAAGCGCGCGGCCACCGTCCCGCTCAGCCCCTCGCCGACGTCGATCATCGTGCGGCGATGGCCCCACGAGCCCGTCTCGGCGGTGAGCGTGCGGACGGGGGCCCACTGCGCCTCCTTGCTCACGCGGTTCAGCACGCCCCCGCCACCGCCGCGGCCGAAGATCATGGCGTTGCTCCCCTTCAGCGCCTCCACCCGCTCGGCGTTGTACAGGTCGCGCAGATACTGCGCGTCGTCGCGCACGCCGTCCACGAAGAAGTCGGCCGTGCTCGCGTTGCCGCGGATGGTGGGCGCGTCGCGGTGCCCCTCGCCCTGCCCCATCTGCACGCCGGGAACGTAGCGCACCACGTCGGCCATCCCCTGCATGGCCTGGTCGGAGATCACGTCGCGCGTGACCACGCTCACCGACTGCGGCACGTCGCGCAGCGGCGTGGGCGTCTTCATCGCGGTGGTGCTGCGCACGGCCGAGTAGCCGGCGCTGCGCTCGGCGGTGGCGGTGATCGACTTCAGCGCGTACTCGCCCCCGTCGGCGGGGATCACGATGGCGGTGCGGACGCCGGAGAAGCGCGCGGTGAGGCCGGTGCCCTCCAGCAGCAGCCGCAGCGCCTCGGCGGCGGTGAAGGTGCCGCTGACGGCGTGCGTGCGCGCCGCGGCGCCCGCGGTGGACGCCAGCTGCACGCGCACGTCGGCCTGGCGCGAGAACTCGCCCAGCGCCTCCGCCACCGGCAGCGCGGGAATGCTGAAGGAGATGCGCCCAAGCGTGTCGCCCGGCGTCATGGCCGCGGCAAAGTCGAAGGCCGGCCGGGCGGCCTGCCCGTGGGCCGAAGCGCTGGCGAGCACGCACAGCGCGCCCGCGGCGGATAGCAGTCTCATGGTCGAGCACAGTCCAGGATGGTTGAGAACGATTCTCAATCACATCCTAAGCTCCCTCACCGCCTCGCGCAACAGCGCCATTCCGTCCGGAATTCTGGGCTTGGACGCAAGCTGTTGCGGGGAAGATACTTGCACCGTCTGATCATGGACGAAGGAGGTCGGTCGTGAGCGCCGATGCCGCGGGATGAGCGGATCAGCCTCGCGCGGTTTGCGAAGCTTCCCGTCGTTGTTGCTGCGACTTCCTCAGTCGCCGGTGCGTGGCCGGCCCGCTCACCGGCATCGTCTCCCGCCCGAAATCCGTCGCAACGAACACCGCCTGACGCATCCCCGCGGATTCGTTAGATTTCTCGCATCACCCCGGCACCGCGCGCCCATCCGCTGCCGCGCCGGGGGCGATGCCCAGCCCTCCAGCGCCCGCGCGATTCATCCGCAGCTCCGAGCCACGGATGGCGCGCGGAAGCCGCTGGAGCGCTTGTTTCTGTCTCCCGTCCATCATCCCGGCCCGTTCCATGAGCACCGAGCGCCGCCCGTTCTCCGTCCATCCCGATCGCCCCTTCTTCCTCCTGCGGCGGAAGAACGAGCCGGGCGTGTGGCTCTGCACCGGCCAGATCCGCCGCGACCGCGCGATCGACGACATCCCCCGGCGCACCGGGCCCGCGGGCGCCGAAACGCTGGACTCGGTCAGCCTCATTCCCTTCGCGCAGGCGCGCGAGCGCGGCTTTCCCGTGCACGACGGCGGCGAGCCCATCCTCACGCTGATGGTGGACGAGGCCACGGAGTACGGGCTGGACGAGGTGCTGGCCGCGCTCCCCGACCGCCCGGTGGAGCTGCGCGACCTGGAGTTCGACACCACCCCCGAGGAGTACGAGGCCACCGTCCGCCGCATCGTCGAGCACGAGATCGGGCGCGGCGAAGGCAGCAACTTCGTCATCGCCCGGCGCTGCACGGCCACGCTCCCCGGAAGCTCGTTCGAGGGAATCCTGAGCATCGTCCGCTCGTTCCTCACCCACGAGTTCGGCACCTACTGGACCTTTCTGTTCAGCGACGGCGAGCGCTACGTGCTGGGCGCCACGCCGGAGCGGCACATCTCCGCGCGCGGCGGGCAGGTGATGATGAACCCCATCTCCGGCACCTTCCGCAAGGAGCCGGGCGCCACGCCGGCCGCCGCCCAGCGCGCGTTCCTGGACTTCCTGCGCGACGAGAAGGAGATCTTCGAGCTCTTCATGGTGACGGACGAAGAACTGAAGATCATGTGCGAGCTGTGCGACCAGGGCGGCGCCATCGTGGGCCCGCTGCTGAAGGAGATGAGCCGCCTGATCCACACCGAGTACCTGCTGCTGGGCGAGTCCGGCCGCGGCATCTCCGAGCTGCTGCGCGAGTCGATGTTCGCGCCCACCGTCACCGGCAGCCCGGTGCAGAGCGCCTTCCGCGTGATCCACCGCTACGAGCGCGAGTCGCGCGGCTACTACGGCGCCACCATCGCCCTGATGGGCCGCGACGCGGAAGGGCAGCCCACGCTCGACGCCCCCATCACCATCCGCACCCTCGAGGTGGACCGCGACGGACGGCTCGTCGTCCGGGTCGGCGCCACGCTGGTGCGCGGGTCGGACCCGGCCAGCGAGGTGAAGGAGACGGAGGTGAAGATTGCCGGCGTGCTGAACGCCATCCGCGCCAGCGGCACCGCGGCCGCGCGCCCCCAGCGCCTGCTGGACGCGGTCGACGCCGAAACCGTGCAGATCCTGCTGCAGCGCCGCAATCTGTATCTCTCCCGCTTCTGGTTCGAGCCGCAGAGCGCCGTCTACTCCGTGGTGCCGCGGCTGCGGGGGAAGCGGGTGACCATCGTGGAGGCCGACGACAGCTTCGCCAACATGCTGAAGCGGATGATCGGGCAGATGGGGGCCGAGGTGCGCGTGGTGCGCTACGCCGACTTCTCGCTGGACGACGCGGCCGACCTGGTGGTGATGGGCCCCGGCCCCGGCGACCCGACGTCGCGCACCGACCCGCGGATGGTGCGGATGCGCGAGATCATCGCCGGGCTGCGCGATGCGGGGCGGCCGTTCTTCGCCGAGTGCCTGTCGCACCAGATCCTGTCGGAGATGCTGGGCCTTCCGGTGATCAACAAGCAGGTGCCCTTCCAGGGCGCGCAGGAGGTGATCGACCTCTTCGGCCACCCGGAGCGCGTGGGCTTCTACAACACCTTCGCGGCGATGGCCGATCGCGAGCTTCCCGGCGTGGAGATCGCGGCGGACGCGCAGACGCGCGAGGTGCACGCGCTGCGCGGCCCCGGCTTCGTGAGCGTGCAGTTCCACCCCGAGTCCATCCTCACCCCGCGCGGCTACGACCTGGTCCGCGACGCCCTGGTCTCGCTCCTCCCGGACTGACCGGGGAAAAGATCGGGGTTCAGGCGGAGAAGCAGGGCAGCGGAGGAGTTTCATCTCTCCGCTGCGCTGCTTCCTTTTCCGATATCCGGGTCCGCTTGCACGATCCCCGCGCCGCGGCTAGCCTGTCCTCCGTCCATTCCCCACTCGATTTCGCCCCTTCCGCTCCCTCGCGGGAAGGAGTGCCCATGCCCCGCTTCTCGACCGCCGCGGCCGCGCTCGCCGCGCTCTTCGCGGCCATTTCGCCCGGCGCCGCGCAGACGACGCACCGCCTGATGCCGACGCCGGCGACCGTCGCGTGGGGATATTACGACGCCGCCGCGGCGCCGGTGCTGCGCATCCGCTCGGGCGACCAGCTGGTGGTGGGCACGCTCATCACCTCCACCCCCGAACGGCTGCAGGCGGCCGGCGTGCCGCCCGCGCAGATCGAGCCGGCGCTGCGCGAGATCACGCGCACGGTTACCAACCGGGGCCCGGGCGGCCACATCCTCACCGGCCCCGTCTACGTGGAGGGCGCCGACTCGGGCGACGTGCTGGAGGTGCGCATCCAGCGCATCGAGCTGGCCATCCCCTACGCCTACAACGCGTTCGGCGTGGGCCGCGGCTTTCTGCCGGAAGACTTTCCGTACGCGCGGATGCGCATCATCCCCCTGGACCGGCGGCGGATGGTGGCCCGCTTCGCGCCGGGGATCGACGTTCCGCTGCATCCGTTCTTCGGCAGCATCGGCGTGGCGCCGCCGCGCTCGCGCGGGCGCGTGAACAGCGCGCCGCCCGACATCCACGCCGGCAACCTGGACAACAAGGAGCTGGTGGCGGGCACCACGCTCTACATCCCCGTCCACACGCCGGGCGCGCTGCTGGAGATCGGCGACGGCCACGCCGGGCAGGGGAACGGCGAGGTCGACATCACCGCGCTGGAGACGTCGCTCACGGGCACCTTCCGCGTCATCGTGCGCAAGGACATGCACCTGGCGTGGCCGCGCGCCGAGACGCCCACGCACTGGATCACGATGGGGATGGATACGTCGCTGGTGCAGGCGACCAGGATCGCGGTGCGGCAGGCGATCGACTTCCTGATGACCACGCAGGGGCTCTCGCACGACGACGCCTACATGCTCACCAGCGTGGCCTGCGACGTCGACATCACCGAGCTGGTGGACGGCAACGTGGGCGTGCACGTGATGATCCCCAAGGCGATCCTGCGGCGGCGGGCTTCGCAGTGAAACTGCACGTGATCGATCACCACCCGGCTGCGTGGTTCCTGCTGGACGAAGGGAAGCCGGGTGCAGAAAACCACTACTACCTGGACGTCAATTGCGGCGAGGGAGCCGCCGGCTTCTCCCTGCTCGTCCAGCTGTCCGATGCGGAGCGCGAGGAGTACAGGGCGCTCGGGCGCGTCTTCATCGAATATCTCGCCGCGAAGATCGCGTACCGGTGGCGCGATTTCAGCGAACGCGATCTGGAAAGCCGCCTGCAGGCTGAAGTATCCGACGCCGTCGCGAGGTTCAGAAGCCAGCCGGGATCGGACGAGAAAAACCCTCCACCCCTGGAGCGCGACTGATGCGTAGAATCGCCCCCGTGCTGGCTCTTCCGATCTCCGTCCTCCTGGCCGCGTGCACGCCGCGCATGGGCGGGTCCGCGGACACGGCCTCGGCCGCACGCTCGCAGACCGCGATCCCCGCGGGCGCCGCGGAGGTGCAGGCGCGCCTGGCCGCCTCGCCCCGCCACGGCGAGTGGGCGATGGTGAGCGCCGGGCCGGGCGACAGCGTGCGCGCGTGGGTCGTCTACCCCGAGCGGCGGGACCGCGCGCCGGTGGTGGTGGTCGTGCACGAGATCTTCGGCCTCACCGGCTGGATCCGCGGCGTGGCCGACCAGCTCGCGGCCGACGGCTTCATCGCCATCGCGCCGGACCTGCTGTCGGGGAAGGGCGTGCCGGTGGGGCCGGACGGCGACCCGGTGCGCGACTCGGCCACGGCCGCCATCCGCACGCTGGACGCGGCCACGGTGCAGCGCCGGCTGGACGCCACGGCGCGCTACGCCATGGCGCTCCCGGCGGCGCTTCCGCGTTACGGCATCGTCGGCTTCTGCTGGGGCGGCGGCGTCTCGTTCGCCCACGCGGTGCACGCGCCGGGTCTGGGCGCGTCGGTCGTCTACTACGGCGTCTCGCCTTCCACCCAGTCGCTGGCGAGCGTGCGCGCGCCGGTGCTGGGGCTGTACGGCGAGAACGACGCGCGCGTCGATGCCACCATCGCCCCCGCCGACTCGGCGATGCGCGCGCTGGGGCGGACGTACCAGCACCAAGTCTTTCCCGGCGCGGGCCATGGCTTCCTGCGCCAGCAGGACGGCCAGAACGGCGCCAACCTGCAGGCCGCGCGCGCCGCATGGCCGCGCACCGTCCAGTGGTTCCACCGCCACCTCCGCGGCTGACCCGCCCAACAAAAGCAGAGCAGCGAGATGCTCCCGCTGCTCTGCTTTTAGTTCCGATTATCCCGAAGAAACGAGACGTCATCCTGAGGCCGGCCACGCCGAAGCCGAGTCCGCACAGGCACTCGCAGGCCGAAGGATCTATAGCCAGTCCAAGCACGTGAGTCGCGGATTCACGCCGAACGGTCTTCGTTGTGCGATGATTTCCGGCCGAAGAACGTCGGTGCGTTCCTTCCATTCACGTGCTGAACGGGCGATAGATCCTTCGGCCTGCAAAGTTCTGCGCGGATTCGGAGGATGGCGTGGCCGGCCTCAGGATGACGTCTTGGGGGCTTCGGATCCAGGAGCATCAGATTGCAGAGAAGCAGGCGGCGGAGAATTTCTCTCTGCTGTGCTGCTTCTCTGCGTTAAACCGTTCCTTCAGCTCCCCGGCACCTTCAGGTACAGCAGCTGTCCGTTCTCGCGCGTGAGCCCCAGCGCGGGAACGGGCTTCGTGTGCGCCTGCACGTCGAAGAGCCACGCGCCGTCGCCCATCCACGCGGACGCGTCCACGATGCCGCTGGACTCCCAGCATGTCCCCGCGCTGTAGCTGCACTCCGGGTTGTTCAGCTCCACGACGGCCGTCGGCGCGCCCAGCGAGCCGTCCGCCGCCAGCGGAAAGCGCCAGATCCGCGGCGCGCGCGTGAACGCCGGGTTCGCGGCGTCCTCCTGCACCATCAGGCTGCGCGCTCCCGCCGCCATGTTGTCCGGCGACGCCCACCCCGCCGCCGGCCCCGCGGACCGCGCCAGCAGCACGAGCCGCGCCTGCGTGGGGTCCCCCGGCTGCATCTCCAGGCGGTAGATGGAGCCGAACGGATCCCACGGCGCCGCGGTGGACGGAACGCTCCCCGACCCCGTGTCCGCGAAGTACAGCGCGGGGGTGGAAACGCCGGAGCGGTGATCGTAATCCCCGTCCTCCGTCCCCACGAAGCGGAAGGCGCCCAGCGCGTTCACCGCCAGCTGCAGCTGCGCCGACGTCATCGCCGCCGCGCCGTCGATCGCGACGAAGTGGCCGGCGATCGCATCGCCCGCGTGCAGCTGCCCCACGTTCGCCGCCGCGGACGAGGTGAAGACGTACAGCGTTCCCCGCCCCGCCAGCACGTCCGCCTCGCTCGCGGCCACGTACAGGTACAGCTCCGAGCTGCCGCGGTTGTCGTCCATCCCGGCCATCACCACGCGTCCGGGAAATCCGGGGATCGGCACCAGGTTCTCGTGCGCGAAGCGCCCCACCCACGGCATCTCCACCACCTGCCCGCTCTTGCCGAGGGCGATCGCCATCCCGTCCTTGGCCCCGCCGACCGTCTCCTCGCCCACCAGAAACCAGCCGCCGGGAAGGCCGACCGACGCATCGGCGAAGGTGGCCGAGCAGAAGTTGCGATACCCGGCCGATCCGCCCACCGCGTAGCTGCCGGAGAGCACCGAGCGCGTGGCCGGGTCCAGCACCAGCCGCGACACGCGCGCGCCGGCCCAGTGCGCCTGTCCGTCCGTCCCCGGCACCCCGGCGCCGCCGGTCTCGTGCGCGGCGAACAGCACCAGCCGGCCGCCCTCCAGGTAGCCGCCCAGCCCGTCGGGGATGGGAGACCACGCGAAGCCGCCGGGCAGCGAGTCGCCCACGCTCAGGATGGGCTGCAGCGCCGCGCCGTTCAACGCCGTGGCCATCGCCGGCTGCGCGGTCACGAAGCCGGGCGTCTCCGCCGGCCCTGTCCCTTCCGAGCACGCGCTCGCCGCCACGGCCAGCGCGGCGGCGAGCATTGGTCCCCTCGTCTTCGTCAGCATCGACCTCGTAGTTCCATCCCCATGCACTTCAAGAGCGGCCGCCGGAAGGACGCGCGGCGCCCGCTCTCCGTCACCCCGCCGTTCCCGCCCAGCTCGCGCGGCGCACCCGCAGCAGGTCGCCGCTGGCGGGGTTCGGCGCGCCGTAGCCGCACCCCAGCCCGAACCAGAAGTCGCCCCCGCTCTCCTCGAACGACCGCGCGAAGGCAGCCGAGGCGAAGTGGAATACCTCCTGCCAGGCCACCGTGTCGACCGTGCGGTAGACGCGCACCGTGTACCCGCCCGCCGCGGCCGGCGCCGACGCCAGCACGTACATCGTGTCGCCACGCACCAGCAGGTCGTACGGCACCGCCGCCGCGTCGGGGAACACCGCGCGCCGCACCTCGCGCAGGTCGCGCGTCACGGCCAGCGAAACCGGCACCCAGTCGAAGCTGCTGCCGGCGGCGATGTAGACCAGCACGCCGCGGAACTCGGTCGGGCGCACCATCCGCCCCCACGCGCCGTCCGCCAGGCCGGGAAGGAGCAGCTTCCCGGCCGCCCCGGTCTTCACGAAGCGCTCGCCGTCGAAGCGCAGGAGCGGCCGCGCCGCCGTGCTGTCGCTCGCGTTCATCAGCGGGGCGCCGTACAGCTCGCCGCCCAGCTCGAACAGGTCGTACACGCGGTCCGTCTCGTCGGTCACCGCCGTCCAGCTCTCGCCGCGGTCGCGCGACGCCAGCAGCGTCTCCTGCCCGCGCACCTCCTCGGTCCCCAGCGCGGCGAACAGGCGCCCGCCGTGCAGCGCCAGGTCGAACACGTGCAGCCCATGCGGGATGGTGCGGTGCTCGGCCCACCTGCCGCCCTCCAGGCGGTAGAACTCGCCCTTCGTCCAGTCGCCGCGCCCGTCGTGGCCGGGCACGTACAGCTCGCCACCCAGCACGCGGAACTCGTCCACCTGCTCGTCGTTCGTGCTGAACTCCTGCGCCATGGCGCCGGTGGCCCCGTCCAGCGACCACACGGGGATCGGCCCCCAGTTGTCGATGCTGTCGCCGTGCCCCAGCCAGATCCGGCCGCCGAAGAGCTGCATGTCCCACACGTTGCGCGCGTACGCCGACGCCTGCGTGAACACGTTCCCCAGCCGCTCCGGCGCCACCTCCACCGGCCGCGTCTCCTTCGACAGGTCGGGACGCAGCGGCTCCACGCAGCCGCCCAGCGCCGCGACCAGCAGCGCCACGCTCACGAGTCGCGGAGGGAAATGGAGGGGGAGATGAAGCACTGCTCGAATCCTCGGCAACCGCGGATGGGTCCGTCAATTGTTCAAACGCGCTTTCCACCCGCCCGCGAGATGCGGCGGACCGGCGGGGAGAACGGTGGGACGGGCAAATTAACCGTCCGGGCGCCGGCGTCCAAGCCCGTCTGGTACGCTCTTTGACCCGTCGCACCGCCCGGAACCATGACGCAAGAAGAAGGGGCGGCGATGGAGCAGACCTGGCCCGACGTGATGTGGATCGTGCGCCACGGCGAGAGCGCGGGAAACGTGGCCGCCGCGGCGGCGCGCGACGCCGGCCTGCCGATGATCGCCATCGCCCAGCGCGACGTGGACGTGCCGCTGAGCCCGCGCGGGACCGAGCAGGCCGCCGCGCTCGGCCGCTGGTTCGCCGCCCTGCCGCCGTCGCAGCGCCCCACCGTCGTCCTCGCCTCGCCCTACGTCCGCGCGCGCGCCACCGCCGAGCTGATCCGCGCCGCGGGGGGCACGGAGGACCCGGACGAGGAGGTGATCGTGGACGAGCGGCTGCGCGAGCGCGAGTTCGGCATCCTGGACCGGCTGACCGCGGTGGGGATCCAGCAGCGCTTTCCCGAGCAGGCCGAGCACCGCCGCCTCCTGGGCAAGTTCTACCACCGCCCCCCCGGCGGCGAAAGCTGGGCCGACGTCATCCTGCGCCTGCGCAGCGCGCTGGACACCGTGAACCTGCACTACTCCCGCGAGCGCGTGCTGGTCGTCTGCCACGAGGTGGTCGTCCTCTGCCTGCGCTACCTGCTGGAGTGCATGACCGAGGAGGAGATCCTGGGGATCGAGCGCGCGCACGACGTGGCCAACTGCGGCGTCACCTCGTACGAGTTCAACCCGCGGGCCGGGCGGAGGGGGAAGATGGAGCTGCGGCTCTTCAACTTCGTCGCCCCGCTCGTGCAGGCCGGCGCGGACGTCACCACCCGGCGCGACGTTCCCGCGGGCGCCAAGTGACGCGCGCGCTCCCGCTCACCTCCGCGCGGCTGCGCGCCCTCGCGCCGCCCTCGCCCGACGAGCGGGGGAGCAAGGAGGAGCGCGGCCGCGTCCTCGTCGCCGGCGGCGCGCGCGAGACGCCGGGCGCGCTCCTCCTGGCCGGCACCGCCGCCCTCCGCGCCGGCGCGGGGAAGCTCCGGCTGGCGACGGCCGAGAGCGTCGCCCTGGCCGCGGCGATCGCCATCCCCGAAGCGCGCCTCTTCCCCCTCGCCGAGACGAAGGCGGGCGGCATCTCTCCCGAGGCAGCGGGGGAGATCGTGCGCCTGGCGAACGCGGCCGGCGCGCTCCTCCTCGGCCCGGGAATCGTGGAGCCGGACGAGGCCACCGCCCTCGCCCGCGCCGTGCTGGCGGAGGTGGACGGGCCCGCGGTGGTGCTGGACGCGGGATGCCTCCCCTGCCTCGCGGACGAGCGGGGGCTGCTCCACCACCTGGGCGGCCGCGCCGTCATCACCCCGCACGCGGGCGAGATGGCGGGGGTGATGGGAATGGAGAAGGAAGAGGTCGAGGCCGATCCCCTCGCCGTCGCCCGCCGCGCCGCGCGGGAATTGGGCGCCGCCGTCGCGCTGAAGGGGCCGGACACCATCATCGCCGCGCCGGACGGACGCGCGTACCGCTACGCCGGCGGCCAGGTCGGGCTCGCCACCTCCGGCTCGGGCGACGTGCTGGCCGGCCTGGTCGCCGGGCTGCTGGCCCGCGGCGCGGACGCGGCCGGCGCCGCCGCGTGGGGCGTCTGGCTCCACGGCGAGGCCGGCAACGCGCTCGCCCGCCGCGTGGGCCGCATCGGCTTCCTCGCCCGCGAGCTCCCCGCCGAAGTCCCTCGCCTCCTTCAGCGCCTCGCCTGACCGAACGCGTCGCGCGTCTTTTCCTGGTCTTCAGGCAATCCGGTATGACGTCATCCTGAGGGCGACCACGCCGAACCCGCATCCGCACCAAGAGTTGCAGCCCGAAGGATCCATACTCGCCAGGCACGTGATTCTCGGGAACGCGACCGAATCCCCCTCCACCCGTCGTCCGACGCACGAAAGCCGCAGAGGCGCCGGGAAGATGGTTCGTCTCTCCGCGCCTCCACGGCTCCGCGTGAGCCCCGGCGATGCCGGCGTCAGCCGCCGACCGCCAGCCCCACGCGCCGGTTGATCTCGTGCTCCAGCCGCCCCGTCGAGGCGCAGTTCACGGGGGGATTCGAGGTTCCCGGCTGGCGGGCGTTCGCCTGCGCCACCGTTTCCAGCCGCGTCCCCGTCCCCTGCGCCGTCAGCGTGCTGGTGATGGTGATCTGCAGGCGGTAGGTGGAGGCGATGTCCGCGCCCATCACGCCGGCGCCGCAGTTGAAGTACTCGGACAGGTTCGTCCCGCCCAGGCGGCGGCTGATCTCCAGGTCGCGGTTCCCCAGCGTCCACCTGGCCGGGTCGCGCATCCCCACCGGCACACCCACGGCCTGGTACGCCTGCTCCAGCGCCGCGAACACCGTGTCGCGGCCCGCGGCCAGCGTGGCGGCCACCGGCGCGGCGCCGCCGTACGCGTCGAACATCACGTCCGCCGACGACTGGCCGTTGGGAACGGAGAGGACCGTGGTCGTCCTCTGGTAGCTGCCGCCGCCGCCCGTGCCGCCGCTCGCGCAGCCGGCCAGGGCCGCAACCGCCATCACGATGAGCTCGCCTCGAACCATGCTCTCCTCGCTCGATGAATTATCATGACCGGCACCGGACCCGGACGGCCGGCGCCCGCTCCGTCTCCCCGCGTCCCGCATCGGCCGCGCCACGGGCGGCGCTCCGGCGGACGCACGGCGCCCGTCTCCCCACCGCGTGTCCCCGCGCCTTGAAAGACGCCTCTTCCGCCCGCATCCGTTAAGACACGCAGCGGGCGCGGAACCCCGACGAGAACGCCCGGGGTGTCAGAACCGGGACGCTTGAAGCGTCCTACGCACATGGGGCGGCGTCATTCCGGAGGACCGTAGCGCCGGCAGCCTTGCGGCTCGGAAGATGCGGCTTCAATCATTCGTGGGCGGCCCGCGTCCGTCGCGGCGCGGCGTCCCCCCACCCGGCTCCACGCCGTGCGCCCGCTCCCGCGCGCGCATCCCGCACTTCGGCCCGGAGGTCGCCATGACCGCTCGCCCCGTCCGCCTCGGCATCACCCTGGCCGCCCTCCTGGCCACCACCGCGGGCTGCGCCACCCTGCACCCCGCCCGAGACGGCGAATCGCACTCGCCCGCGCGCTCGACCTCGCATTACCTGAGCTCGCAGGAGATCAAAGAGTCGGGCGCGCAGAACGCCTGGGAGGTGCTGCGGCGGCTGGGCGGCGTGCGGCTGCAGGAGACGGCCGACGGCACCCCGGTGGGAATCCGCCCCACCCGCGGCCACCAGACCATCGTGCTCGACGACACCCCCATCGTGCTGCTCGACGGCGCGCGGCTGCTGGACTTCGCCCTCCTGCGCTCCGTCCCCGCGCGCCAGATCGACTCCGTCGAGTTCCTGAACGGGATCAACGGCACGCTGAAGCACGGCACCGGCGGCGGCGGCGGCGCCATCGTCATCCTCACCCGCGTGGACGTCGACCACAGCAACTGAACCCTCCGGCACCTCGTCCGGAGCACCACCGAAGGGTGCGGAGCCGTCGCTCCGCACCCTTTCCGTTTCCCCGCCGCCACCTCCCGCCGGCCGGTCCCGGCCACTCATTCACGTCGCCCGATTGACCATCGCCGAAGGGCCTGCTCCACGCAGGAAGCCGGGCGCGGAGATCCCCCCTGCTCTTCTGCTTCTCTGCGTGATCGCATCCTGATCCCCGGGCCCGGCCGCACCAACGGGGGACGCGAAACGGCAAGACGAAGGGGCGGGCACCCGGAGGTGCCCGCCCCTTCGCTTTTCCGCTCCCGTCGAGCGCCGGGAAGAAATCCCCGGCGCCCGTCCGCCCGGCTTACGCCGCGCGGCTGGTGCAGCCCGTGAAGTTGGGGTTGTTCCCCTCGTCCACGAAGATCGGGAGGTTCTTGTCGGTGCCGTACGTGCCACCGCGGATGTAGTCACCCGACGGGAACACCTGCGCCTCCGTGAGGCCGTACTGGCGGATCTCGCGGCGCATGTCGCCCAGACGGTGCGACGTGAGCCACAGCCAGAACGCGCGCTCCTGGAAGAACTGCTGGATACGGCCCGTCGCGGTGCCCGGGTCGGCCAGCGCCGGCAGGCTGATCGTGGCCCGCAGCGTGTTCAGCACCGGCAGGTAGGCGGCGCTCGCGCCGCCGTTCAGCAGCGCCTCGGCCTCGATCAGGCGCGCCTCGATGCCGTTGGCCAGCGTGACGTCGCTGTCACGCGCCGGGTACTTCAGCTGGTTCCAGAAGACCGGATCGGGGAAGTTCGTGTCGAACGGATCCCCGCCGTCCTCGTACTCCACGCGCGGATCGTTGGCCGAGCGGTAGGGGAGCCCCTCGCCGCCTTCCACGTCCGACACGCCGTAGCGCCGGGCGTCGGTGGTGTAGTTGTACACCCCGTTCTCCTGGCGCGACGTGTTGTCCGAATACGGCACGTCGTAGGAGAAGGTGGTCGGAACCGCCGCGACCAGCGCCGCGGCGGCGGCACGGTTGCCCTGGTCCAGCAGCGCGCGTGCCTTGCCGATCGTGGCCAGCCGCGCCTGGCTCGAGCCAGCCGGAGCGATCGCCAGCGCCGAGTCGAAGCGCGCGATGGCGGTGGCCAGCACCTCGTTCGTGCTCTGCGGCGAACCGAACGTCGGGTCACCGCCCGTGAACGGAATGCTGCTGAACGTCACGCCGGCGCAGTAGTTCTCGGCGAAGAAGATGTACGTGTACCCGGCCAGCGCGAACAGCTCCGCACGGCGCGGATCCGTCGGCAGCCCGTTCTCCTTGAACAGGTCGGTGCCGTTCTCGGCCGCACGGCGGGCGCGGTGCAGGTTGCGCTCCGCGTCGCTCAGCTGCCCGTTCGCCGAGCTCCCCGGCGTGCTGGCGGGCGTGATGTCCCGCTGGTCGATCTCGATGCGGGTGTTGAAGGTGTCGGTGCTCTGGAACTCGTCGCCCAGAAGCCCGCTCAGCAGGATCTGGCCCTCGTTCCGGCTGCCGCCGCCGGTATCGCCGCCGCCCGCGTAGGCGTGGGCGAAGTCGGCCAGGGCGCCGGCGTACACCGCCGGAAGGGCCTCGCGCCCCGCCACCGAGCCCGGGGTGGCCACATCCGGGTCGTCCACCTCGAGGATCTTGTCTACCGAGCAGGCGCCCAGCGGGAGCAGAAGCCCCAGCGCAGCGACCCGCAGCGGGAAGGGCCGGAAGCCCCTCCCCTGGTTACGTGTGGTATGCCTCATCTCGTGACTGCTCCTTTGAGATTAGAAGCCCAGATCGATCCGGGCGGTCCAGTAGCGGACCGGCGGCTGGCCCAGGAAGTCGAACGTGTTGAAGTTCGTCTGTCCGCCGCTGTTGATCTCCGGATCCAGGCCCGTGTAGTCGGTCCAGGTCTTCAGGTTCCGGCCCGACACCGTCAGGCTCAGGTTGCCCAGCCCGAAGCGCGAGTACATCGAGCGCGGCGCCATCAGCGTGAACGACACCTCGCGCAGCTTGGTGAAGCTGGCGTCCTCGATGTAGCCGGTGTACACGCCGAAGGCCGCATCGGCCAGGGCGCGCGCCTGCAGGTCCAGCGGGCTGGTGCGGTCGTTGATGGCCTGGCAGTTCCGGATCACGCCGCAGCGGAACTCCTCGGTGCTGTTGAACAGCTTGTACCCGCCCTTGTGGTCCAGCAGGGCCGACACGCGCAGCACGTCGAAGAAGGTCAGCGTGGTGTTCAGCGACGACTCGCGCGTGGGGAACGGCGTCCCCTGGAACTCGGCGGTGTCGCCCAGCGTGATCTCGGCAACCTGGATGCGGTTGTCGTGGTTCGCGTCATTGAACGTGTACGGCACGCCGAAGTAGGCGCCCAGGGCGTAGCCCTCCTGGTGGCGCTGCGAGTCGCCGCCGATCCCGAAGATGATCGGGTCCACGCCCTCGCCCAGCTCCAGGAGCTTGTTGTGATTGGTCGAGTAGGTGACGGTGGCGTCCCAGCGGAGCGGGCGCGTCTCGAGGACGTGCGCGTTCACCAGGGCCTCCCAGCCCTTGTTCGACACCCGGCCCAGGTTCACGGTCTGCGTGGTGCTCGAGCCCAGCGAGGGCGCCAGGCGGCGGCTGACCAGCGCGTCGCGCGAAACCTTGTCGTAGTGCGTGATCTCGAAGCCCAGCCGGTCGTTCAGCACGCCCAGGTCGGCGCCGAACTCGATCTCGCGCGAACGCTCGGGCTTCAGCCCCACGTTGCCCGCGCCGCCGGTGGTGATGCCCGGGACGCTGGCCTCGTCGCCACCCGCGCGGATGGTGCCCGAGATGATGTTGAAGAACGGCTTGGCGGTACGCTGCCCCGGCGCCAGGCCCGACTGCCCGTACGCGGCGCGCAGGCGCAGCGTGCTGAGCAGGCTGGTCTGCGGGAACCACGGCTCCTCGGCCACCACCCACGAGGCCGACAGAGACGGGTAGTAGATGAAGCCCAGGTCCTGGCCGAACGCGCTGTTGCGGTCGCCGCGGACCGAGCCGGTCAGGTACACCTTGTCACGCCACGCGAACTGCTGCGAGGCCAGCAGGCCCAGCGTCTTGATGTCGCCGGTGGTCTCGCCGATCGAGAAGCGCTCGGCGATCGAACCCAGCGAGTTGGTGCCGGGCCCCAGGTTGTACCCGCCGGCGCTGTACAGCTGCGACACGTCGCGGTAGAACGACACACCCGCCGTGGTCGTCGAGGCCAGGCTCGGCGTCAGGTCGAAGGTGGCCGTCCCGCTGCCGTTGGCGGTGAAGTTGCGCACCAGCGCGGGCAGCACGAAGCGGTAGCCGATCACGTAGTCCGGCACGCCGTTGGCGGGCTGGAAGATGTTCGGCAGCAGGTCCTGGAAGTCCGTGCGGTTCAGCACGTCCATCCCCGCCACGCCGTTGAAGGTCAGCCACGACAGCGGCGAGAAGCGGGCGTTCAGGCTGCCCGTGAAGCGCTCCACGCGCTGCGAGTTGTCGAAGGCGTAGCGCAGGTCCTTGGCGTACGAGAAGTAGCCGCCGCGGACGTCGGTGGCGCTGCAGGGGTTGCAGGCCTGCCCCAGGATGCCGCCGCCGATGAAGCCCTCGACCGCGTTGTCGTTGTACGGAAGCTGGGCGTGGTTGCTCACGTAGCCCGTGCGCAGCGACACGTTCAGCTTGCGGGTGACCTGCGCGGTCAGGTTGCCGCGGAGGTTCACCTGGTCCAGCCGGTTGTTCTGGTAGATGCCGTTCTCGCGCTGCGACTCGCCGGACACGAAGTACTGGATGTCCTGCGTGCCGCCGCCGATGGAAAGGCCCACCGTGCGCTGGCTGCCGTCACGGAACGGCGAGTTCTGCTCCAGCGGGTTGTACGACTGCAGCGTGCCCGGAATGCAGGTCGACGAGACCAGGCACTGGCCGGTGCCGGCGGCGTTCAGCTGGCGGTAGTTGGTGGGGTACTGATTGGGCTCGGTGATCGAGCCCAGCTCGCTCCACACGTTCCACCGCGTCTTGCCGGCGCGGCCGCGCTTGGTGGTGATCTGGATCACGCCGTTGGCGGCCGCGGTGCCGTAGAGCGCCGACGCGGCGGGCCCCTTCAGCACCTCGATGTTCTCGATCTCCTCGGGGTTGATGTCGTTCAGCCGCGAGAAGTCCTGCCCGGCCACGTCGAGCTGCGACGACTGCGTGTTGCTGTTCACGCGCACGCCGTCGATGAAGACGATGGGGTCGTTGGACAGGGAGATCGAGTTGCTGCCGCGGATACGGATGCGCGCACCCGTGCCCGAGGTGCCCGAGCTCTGCAGCACCTCGACGCCCGCCGCGCGGCCCTGGATGAGCTGCGAGACGTTCGACACGGCCGCCATGTTCACGCTGTCGGCGCGAACCGTCGACACCGAGTTGCCGAGCTCGCGCGTGCGCTGCTCGTTACCGGTGGCGGTGGCGACCAGGCCGCCCAGCTGGATGGCCGAGCTGCTCAGGGTGATGTCGGCGGTGGCGGTGCCACCGGCCGCCAGGTTCGCCGTCACGGTGCGGGTCGAGAACCCGAGACGCGAAGCGGTGACCTGGTGCGTGCCCGCAGACACGCCGGTGATGCGGTACTGGCCGTTCTCGTTCGTAACCGCGCGAAGCGCGGTACCCACCACGTTCACCGTCGCCGTGGCGACAGGCTGCGCGTTCTGCGCATTGGTGACGCGGCCGGTGATCGTTCCGGTCTGCGCCGCCGCGATGGTGGGGACTACTGCCGCCGCGAAGGCGGCCACCAACAACCGGAGCCTTTTCATGGTCTCTCCTCAGCACGGTCGAAGTTCCACTGCCATCCGGCGGCTGTCGCGCCGGAAAGCCGGGTTGAGCACAAGGTAGGCAACCTCCTGCGGAAGTGGTGGAGTGATGAGCACCCGGACAGGGAAGACCCCCACCGGGATGAAAAACAGATGTTCTAGAAGCTGCGCTCGGGAGTACCGTGCTTACCGACCCGCCGCGGGCAGCTTTCCAAGGTAACGTAACCTTAACCGGTCTGGCAACATGCGTTTACGCCAGAGTTGCCGATGTCGGCCGCCCCGCAGGGGAAACCGGCCGAACGAGCGTTCGTCCACGGAATGCGCTCGCGCCGGGGTCGGCCCCGGTGGAGGCGCATTCCGGCGCGCTCACGTCTAACGGTCTTATAACGAACGAGTCGCGAGAATCAGGACATGCTGGGGAGTGCACTGCGGAAATGCAAGCCTGCCGCAAGTCCGCAACTTCCGAGCCGTGATACTCTCCGGGGTAGCACGCGTGGAGTATACGTGCCCGGACCGCAAAGTTCCAGTGTTCGCGCCCTCCGCCTGCGCGAACCCCGCTCCACGCGCCCGGAGGGCCGCTCCCCGCGCGCCGTCGCGTCCACCGTAACGCACGCGCGGCGGGATGTTAACGGCCGCGTCACGCCCGTTTCCACTTCACCGGGCGGGTGGCGCGGGGGTGCACGTCCAGCCGGTGGGCCATGCGCCGGAAGGCCGGGCCGTGGTCCACCGCCGCCCCCTCGATGTACTGCCAGAGGTGGATCATCTCGTGGCGGACGGTCTGCTCGGCCTCGCCGGGCGCGCCGTGCACGCACAGCCGCCAGGAGATGACGATCTCCAGCGGCTGGCTGGAGAAGTGGCCGTTCCGCCGCCGCATGTTGCGCGACAGGTGGATGGGCACCCTCGGCAGCCGCCCGCCGAAGTGGGCACGGTTGGTCGCGTCGAACTCGGCCTGCAGCCGCTCCAGGTGCGGCCGGTCGGCCGGGTGCTCGCGCCGCCGCCGCCGCCGCGGCGGGGCCGGGCTCGCGGGGATGTCGTTGATGAAGCGCTGCACCACCTCCTTCGCCATCGCCCGCCGCTTCCCCTTCGTTCCCGGGGTGTAGAGGATGGCCACGGCTGCCAGGACCCCCTCGTCGGCCGCGGCGAAGGCGATGTTCATGCGGATCACCGTGCGGTCGCGGCCCACCGAGACCATCACCCGCCGGTTGTGGGTGAACCGCACCCGCTGGTGGGGCGCGCCGTGGCGGCGCAGCACGGCCAGCACGCCGGCCTCGTTGCGCGCGTCCGGCTGGTCCGCGGACGCAGTCGCAGGGACGGCAGCGCGCGGCGGAGGCGCGGGGGCGCGCGGCGCGGGCGGAGCGGGTTCCGGGCGCGCGGGCGGGCCGTCCGGCTCCGGGTGGGAGCCGAACAGGTCCAGGAGGATGTCCTTGAGCTTCACTGCGCGGGTGCCGCGGCGGGGTCAGGCGGCCGCCAGCGCGGGCGGTCGCTCCGCGTGGCGGTACTCCACGGTGTAGCCCAGCGCGCGGGGAACGGCCAGGAGGCGGTCCAGGTCCAGGTCCACGCGGGCGCCGGCCTTCTGCGTCACCTCGTCCTCGATGGGCAGGTCGAAGTCGTCGGCGCCGTACTCCAGCGCGCGGAACGCCTCCTCGTTCTGCGTGAGCACCGAGGTGCGAAAGTGCTTCACGTTGTCCAGGAAGATCCGCGAGAGCGCCATGTGCCGCCAGTATTCGCGCGGGGTGATCTCCGCACCCCCCAGGTCCGTGCCGTACGGCTTGTAGGTCCAGCAGAGGAAGGAGAAGAGCCCGCCCAGCCCGTCGGCCAGGCAGCCGTCCTGGAAGTCGCGGGTGCGCTGCAGGTGCTCCAGCCGCTCCTCCAGCGTCTCGTCGAAGCCGATCACCATCGTAGCCGTGGTGCGCATCCCGGCGTCGACGATGGCGCGCTGGGCCTGGAAGTACTCGCGCACCGTGTACTTGAACCTGGCGTGGCGCCGGCGGAAGTCCTCGGTCAGGATCTCGCTGCCGCCGCCGGTGATCCAGTGCACCCCCGCGTCGCGCAGCCGCGCCGCCGCGTCGGCGTACGACAGGTCCGCGCGGTCGGCCAGGAACATGAACTCGGCGATGGTCAGCGCGTAGAACTCCACCCGCTCGCCGTACCGCTCGCGCACGGCGGCGAAGAGGTCGGCGTAGAAGTGCAGCGGCAGCTTCGGGTTGAAGCCGCCGTTGAAGCCCACCAGGTCGCCGCCCACGCGCAGGAGGTCGTCGATCTTGGCGAACACGTCCTCCCGGGTCATCACGTAGCCGCCGGGCTGGTTGGGAAGGACGTAGAAGGCGCAGTAGTCGCACTGCGCCACGCACACGTTGGTGTAGTTGATGATGCGCATCACCATGTAGGTGGCGCGGCCGGGCTGGTGGTAGCGCGCGCGGACGAGCTGCGCCAGCCGCTTCAGCTCGTCGTCGCCCGCGTGGTGCCAGAGCACCGCCGCGTCGTCCGCGGTGATGCGTCCGCCCGCCTCGACCGTCGCGGCGATGCGGCCCAGCGCGGCGGCGTTCGCGCCCCCCGATGTATCCGGCACGTGCGGCTCCTCGTGTGTCCTCGGAAGTGCTTTCGATTCTACCGCTTAAGAATGGGAGCGGGGGCGGGGCGGGTCAACCGGCAGGGGACAGGGGACAGGGGACAGGGGACAGGGGACAGGGGACAGGGGACAGGGGACAGGGGACAGGGGACAGGGGAAGATCGGGAGATGGTGGAGATGCGGGGAGGGCAGTGGGGATCAGCCGCGGAGCATGCGGCCGCCGTCGACGACCAGGATCTCGCCGGTGACGTAGTCCGCGTGCAGGAGATAGAGGACGGCGCGGACCACGTCGTCCGGCGAGCCGAGGCGGCGGAGGGGGGTGCCGCGCTCCAGGGCGTCCAGCTCGTCCGTGCCCATGCTCTCCGGCGGGAGCACGGCGCCGGGGGCAATGCCATTCACGCGCACCTCCGGAGCGAGCGAGCGCGCGGCCACCTTCGTCACGTGCACCAGCCCGGCCTTGGCGATGCCGTGCGCCGCGTACGCCGCCCAGGTCTGGATCCCCGCCAGGTCGCACAGGTTCACCACGGCGCCGCGGCGCTCGCGCAGCACCGGCGCTAGGTGGCGGATGAGGAAGAAAGGCGCGCGCAGGTTCACCGCCATCGTGTGGTCCCACAGCGTCTCGTCCGTCTCCTCCAGCCGCTCGGGGGGGAAGACGGAGGCGTTGTTTACCAGCACATCGATCCCTCCAAAGATCCCCGCGGCTTCGTCCGCCAGCCGCCGCACCTCGTCCGCGCGCGACAGGTCGGCGCCGATGCTGGCCGCCTCTCCCCCGCCCCGCCGGATCTCCTCGACGAGCGCCTCCGCGGCGGCAGACGAGGAGTTGTAGTGCACGACTACCCGCATCCCCTCCCCCGCCAGCGCGAGGGAGATGGCACGCCCGACGCGCACCGCGCCACCGGTGACCAGCGCGACCTTGTTCGAGAGATCCATCATCCCCCCAGCCCGTCTTGAAGCGCCGCCCGGCCGCCATCGTGGCAATCGGGCCCGTGCGCGAAGAGTATCGCCGAGGCTGTAAACGAGAAAGGCGCCTTGCGGCGCCTTCCCTGCTTCCTTCACCCGATCTCAATCATCCTGCTTGAAGATCTTGAGATTCGTCGAGTGGCCGGGATTGACCCGCGCCTTCGGATTGATGTGATGCACGGCGTTGTTCACGGCGATCGCGGCCTCGCCGTAGCCGGTGGCGATGAGCTCCAGCTTGCCGGGGTAGTGCACCACGTCGCCTGCGGCGTACACGCCGGGGAGATTGGTCTCCATCAGTTGGCTGACCTTGATGGTGTTCTTCTCCAGCTCCAGCCCCCAGTTGCCGATGGGGCCCAGGTCCGGCTTGAAGCCCAGAAGGGCGACCACGGCGTCGACCTCCATCTCCACGTCCTCGTTCGTGTCGTTGTTATAGATGGTGGCCTTCGCCACGCACCCGGCCCGGCCGTGGATGGAGCGCACCTCGTACGGCGTCTTCACCGCCACCTCGCCCGCCTCGGCGGCCTTCCACATCTGCTCCACGCTGGCTTTGTGGGCCCGGAACTCGGGGCGGCGGTGGATGAGGGTGACCTCGCTGGCCACGCCCTTCAGGCCCAGCACCCAGTCCACCGCGCTGTCGCCGCCGCCCACCAGGAGCACGCGCTTGCCGCGGAAGTCCTCGGGCTGGCGCACGTGGGTGTGCACGCCGCCGCCGTCGCCCGCGTGCTCGTTCCACCCCGGGCACTCCAGCACACGCGGGTTCAGCGCGCCCTTCCCGGCGGTGATCACCACCGTCTTCGTGAGGTACTCGCCCTTCTGCGTGACCAGGCGGATGTGGTCGCCGTCCGGCTCCAGCCGCTGCACCTCCTCGCCCAGCACTACCTCGGGGCCGAACTGGGTGCCCTGCTCGATCATGTTCTTCGCCAGGTCCTTGGCCAGGATGCGCGGCAGCCCGCCCACGTCGAAGACGTACTTCTCGGGATACAGGGCCATCAGCTGCCCGCCCAGCTGCGGCAGCGCATCCACGATGCGGCAGCTTACGCCGCGCAGCCCCGCGTAGAAGGCGGCGAACAGCCCCGTGGGCCCGCCGCCGATGATGGTCACGTCCGTGATGCCGCTCGCGTCCGACACGCCCCGCTCCGTTTGCTGAGATGAAGGCCGCGCCACCCGGCGCGGGGGACCGATATTGGCGGGCCGCGCCGCTCCCCCGCAAGTGCTACCGGCTGCAACCCCGAAGCGTTGCAGCCTGCAAGAGATCGTGCAGCTTCTCCCGTGAATCCGAAAAACATCTGTCCCCATACATAACCCAAACCACTATCTACCATACACTTGGCCGTCATGCGGCACGGGGCACACCCATTGCCTTTTCCCAAGCCGACAGCACGATCGTGCTGGATCAACCCCACACCCCAGTTCTGGAGCGATCCCCATGCGCCGCACCGTCCGCAACACCAAGGGCTTCACCCTGATCGAGCTGATGATCGTGGTCGTGATCATCGGCATCCTGGCCGCCCTGGCGATCCCCCGCTTCACGCAGGCCTCGGCCCGCGCGAAGGAGAAGGAAGCCGATGGCATCCTCAAGCAGGTGTACACCCTGCAGCAGACCTACTACGCGAACAACGGCACCTGGGCCACCGGCTTCAGCGACCTGACCGCGGTGGGCTGGGAGACGCCGACCGGCCTGAAGTGGTACACCGCCCCGACCTCGGTCACCTTCCCGGTCTCGATGGGCGGCTGCACCGGCAAGGGCTACAACACGCGCCAGATCAGCGACACCGGCGCCATCACCGACAACGGCGCCTGCTGATCCACGGGCCCGTAAGGCGGCGCGGCACCGGAAGCTCCTGCTTCCGGTGCCGCCTGCCGGGGCT